>JAWOBA010000015.1:0-17018 GCA_046498285.1 Desulfatiglandales bacterium
ATAAGATTGCTTATATCAGATTCCTTAATGATCAGATCTTTTCCTGTTTCTGTTTCTTTTGAAGAGGCTACTATGAATGCCGGCTCATCATCTCTCTCGACTATCCTTTCGTTATGGGAGGAGTGATTGAATTTTCCTCCCTGCCCAATTACTTTATTTTTGACCAGCTCGTAGATGCTGTCAATCAGGCCGGAACCACATATACCTCTTGGCTTGGCCTTTCCGATGGTTTTGTATGTAACCCCACCATCATTTATCTCTATTTTTTCTATAGCTCCACGGGTAGCCCTCATACCACAACTAATCCCGCCACCCTCAAAGGCAGGGCCGGCAGAAGCGGAACAACACACCATCCAATCATTATTTCCAATGGCAATCTCTCCATTGGTTCCGACATCTATTAAGGCCTTTACCTCTGTCCTATCTGCGATGCCACAGGCGAGAACACCAGCCACAATATCCCCGCCCACATAGCTGGCTACATCGGCTACTGTTTCAAGTACTCCTTCGGGGTTGATGTGTATATTTAATTGACTAGCTGGTATCTGGGGAAAGACGTGTGCTGTGGGCACATAGGGATCCAATCGGATAGAGCATGGAATAAGTCCTAAAAGTAAATGGCTCATGGTCGTATTCCCCGCAGCAACAATGGCTGTAATCTGCTTAGTATCTATACCCTTTTCTGCAGCCAGGGTCTTTATCATGGTATTAATGTTTTTTATTATTGCCTCGTGAAGTGGATTGAGCCCCTTTTCCCTTCCGCAGGCAAATACCATTCGTGCTATGACATCTTCACCGTAATGGGATTGAAGGTTATGGCTCCCTGCCACACCGAGAACATCGCATGATTTCAAATTAACAAGTTGAGCAACAACCGTGGTTGTTCCCACATCAAGGGCTAACCCATAATTCTGATCACTGGTGTCTCCAGGCTCTATCTGTAATATTCGCCAGAGATCACCATGCCTTGCTATTGTAGCAGTAATTTTCCAGCTGTTATCACGTAATGTTTGGGCCAGATCCTGAAGGCAACATAATGATATCTCAAAAGATTGATACTCTGTCTTCATTTTCAACCCTCTTATGATGCGGTCAATATCAGATATATTATCTTCGCTGAATGGCTTTTTAAGCTCCAGATATATCTTTTGAACCAGCGGTTCAAAGAGGGAGAGCGGGTCGGAAGGGATCTTAGTAACAAAGATCTTTTCTGGTGGGCTATAGTCAACCACTGATCCTTCTAGCATGATTTGTTCTTCTTCAAGGCGGGATTCAGGCGGGATATTTACTTCCATATCGGTGGTAACCTTTGTTTGGCAGGCCAGAACATAGCCTTCATTGAGCTCTTCTTTTGATAAAAAGGCTATGGAATTTTTGTCTGCCAGCACCTTACCATCGGTGACTTGAACGCGACATTTTCCGCAGACACCTTTTCCCCCGCAAAGGGAATTAATATAGACACCAGCCTTTTCCGCTGCCTGCATCAGAGTACTTTCTGCTTCTACTTCAACCTCTTTCCCATCAGGGAAAAATGCTACTTTATATGTAGCCATAACTTACTGTCCCCATTTTGTCCTATTATTTTTCTTTGCCAGTGGCTGCTTTCTCCAGTCGATATCGTTTCTCACTCTTTTTGCACAACTCCCAAATTATGCATGATGATCTGAATTTACAATACACGCAGGGATCTGTACAGGCCTCACAATTATCCAGGCATTCCTGACAATATCCTACTCCCATCTTTTGACATACTACTCTGGCTTCCCTATCGGGATGATAACGGCACTTCATATTAAGATTTGTTTAGAATACATATTTTTTTCTTTAGTCCGTGTACTTGACGAATCACGTAAATCCGTGTTTGCTATGGCATTTCGGATTAATTTAGCATAGGTCGGTGTTATGCTAAGAGATCTATAGCCTAATCTAAGCAGAAGAGGGACTAGTTCTGGGTGCGAAGCACCCTCACCACAGATTGTCACATTCTTTTCCTTACCTAATTCAGCAGCCCGCTCTATGATGAATTCCAGCAACCAAAGAAATGCCTTATTCTCGAAGTTTTCGTATCTGAGAACATCATTGTTATCACGATCGGCAGCAACGAAGTATTGAAGCAGATCGTTTGTTCCAATGTTAACAAAGTCTACTTCCGCCAAGATATCGCTGATACTTATTGCTGCAGCAGGTATCTCAATCATTGCACCGATTTGAATCTCTTCAGAAAATGGCTTATTTTCTCTGCGAAGCTTTTCCTTAACATTTTCAAAAAGGCGTTTTATTTCTTGGATGTCATCCAGCGTGGTAATCATCGGAAATAATATGCCGCCTAGAAATCCAACAGCGGCACGAAGAATGGCACGCAGTTGTGTCTGAAGCTCACTGGGACGGTGCAAGAGGTGTCGACGTATCCCTCTAACACCCAATGCAGGATTCTCCCCCGTGCAGTAGTGGAGATCAGGAATTTTTTTATCTCCACCGATATCGAAGGTGCGGATCACTACCCGTCTCCCGCCAGTCGCGCTGAACAAGCGACGATAAATCTCGTATTGTTCTTCTTCTGTTGGAAAGGTTTCCGTTTCCAGGACAAAGAACTCTGTGCGAAACAGCCCAACTCCCTCAAGCTGATTTCGAAGCACAAGTTGGATTTGATCTGGATTGTCAATATTGGCCGTCAGACGAATATCGACACCATCCTTTGTCCGTGCGTAAATCGGAGGTGAAGGAGGTAATTCCTCAGGGATTTCCAGTTTATGTTTTAAGGTAATGTATCTTTGAATGGTTTTGGGTTTCGGTCGAATGATAACCACGGCGTTAACCGCGTCAACAATCACTATATCTCCATCTTTAACAGAGTCTCTGAGGCCTCTCAACCCACCTATGGCAGGGATTCCGAAACCTTTAAGAAGGATTGCTGCATGGGATGAGAGGGCAGCGCTCTGAGTGGCGAATGCAACAGAGTGGAAACGGCGGGCATCCATTACAGAAGATGGGAAAAGATTGTCGGAGATACATACTTCTGATTCACTATTCTGTCGGAAAATTTTTTTGTATGTCTCTGGTGTTGGAGAGAGCGCATTTACTATACTTGTAACTAAATCACGAATATCTTCTGCCCGGGACATAAGATATGGACTCCTGCTTGCCTTCAAGCCTGCGATGATTTTCTCACCTTCTAACTCGAGGGCCCACGCTGCATTTTTATATTCCGTTGAAATCCTGGAAAGGACCGCGGCGTGAAACTGCTCATCTGTCAGCATTGCTTCGTGGTTTTTCAAGATGAGGGAGGAGCTGAGTGATGATCCGGCATGTGCCCCTTCAATGTGTTCGTGGAGATGTTCAGTAACAATTTTTACTGCCTCAGCATAATGCTGCTTTTCTGATTGCACCTGATTTTCATGAATCTCGTTTCTTGGAATAAGGAATTGTATATCGAGAGTGTGCGCTTGACCAATCCCGATACCAGGGCAGATTGTACTTCCTCTCAGCTTGATTTCATTTCCAGGATCAAACCGATTATCTTCAGAGAGCCCTTTTTTATCTATATTCATAATTCCTAACCTCGGCTACAATCAGATTTGAAGTTCACAAATACTAAAGAGATTGAAAGCAAAAGGAATTTAGTTTGTGTTTTCTCCAGTTGCATTATAGGAGGATCCCGCCTATGCTGGCTTTACTGGTTCCCTTTCATGCCCCGCCTACAGTGGTAGTGATGAAGGCGGCTAATGAATTATTTCCTTTTTAAAGACCCAAGGGAAATGGTCGTTGTTGTATGCAAATCTCAATCGGCTTCTTGTAATTGCTGAAGCTGATCAATTAATTTCTTCTTAAATCTGTCAAGGGTAATATCGTGAGGAATAATCGGAATGCCCATCCAGTCAGAATATTCAAGAATTTCTTCTGCATGTTCCTCTATGTAATGATCTAAGAAACCGATACCATCAAGGACGATTGCTCCTCCAGTATGCTTTGGGAAGTTTTCATTTGCCAGTCCTATATCCCAGTCTTTGAATACATGCTTTCTAAATAATATCCATCCCGGGGTCATCCACCAAACCTTTTCCCCTTTGCTAATCTCTTCCCTCTCATCTTTCCCGGCCAGCATGTCAACACAATGAGATGCCTGAATCCTTACGATACCTTCACCTTGTTCCTTGATAATGGTATCTATCGTCCTGAAAAGGTCAACAGAGTTGACATAGCAAAACTGACCTCCATAAACAACGATAATCTTATTAGTGTATTCCCTTGCTTTCTTGATTTTATCGATCAGTTGTGCTTCTAATTCCTTTGGTATCTCATGGAGCCCCGGAGTGGTAAAAAATATCTTTTTTGCATCCAAGAAGCCTTCTTTTTTCAAGTAGTTTATCTCCGGGCTTAAGGTCCCACATGCGACTATGGCACAATCCTTAAAAGAGTTATTTGTTTTCATTTTTCTCCAATCATTTGTTAAGAATTAACAGAATACATTCGTAAAGGTTATGAATGCTGTTCAAAGCCTTATCCACATTATCCCAATTCCTCTTAAGCACGGTTCCATTGATCAAATCACCGCTTTTGTACATTCTTTTACATCCCACAAGAAGCCGAGACGCAGACAGCCGTATAGATGATGATCAAGAGCTGTAATAGTTCTCTACCTTATCTTCACGCTGCATGTATCTTAATAGAGGAAAATATCCGTTACGCCGAGTTATTGTTTATGTGACTCACTCTGTTTACTTTTCCTTTCCCCTGCTGTTTTTCTATCTAGAAACACAAGAAAAGGCCTTCTACCTTGCTTGGTGCCATGTGTCCATCGACGTATCGAGACCTTTGCATACCCCTTCTTTATCTAAAGATGATGGGCTTTTTTTCAGTTCCCTCCGGGCCGGAGGCCAAGGCTCCCGGGTTGGTCTTTTCAGCAACGTATCCATGGGGGAGCCCGCCAGAGGTAAATTTTGCTCTATCCGCATTGCCCCGATAAATCTGGATTTTAGGGACATAGTTTCGCCTAAGGGACAGTCCTTGCTTTGTGTACCTTGTGGCTTGTGGTTCATTTTAAACAAAGTGGAATTCTGAAAATCGCTGAGTTTTTCAAAGTCTCATATTATTATAGCCGGATTTATCTCATAGATAGGTGATTGTGCTCCAATTACATCTGGAATAGAGCCAAGCCTGGGGCTTATAATGCCTGCTGCCTTCAGCTCTGCTATCAGCCAATCAACTTTATTACTCAGGCCAAACTGGAGACATATTTTCTTTATTTCATTGCTCGTAATTGTATAATCAGTGGTTTTTTCTGCAATGATTTTTACTAATCCAGCAATCTGTTTCCAGTATGGATCTTCGAATTCTCTAAATAGTGTAATGATGGCCTTTTCAGAATCCCATGTTCCCGTATCAAGTGCATTTTTTACTAAATACCGTATCACATTTGGAATCTCATATATCTCTCCGTCCTGAAGCAATAGTATTCGATCTTCCCAGGCTGCACTCTTGGCTGTCCTTACTGGCAAAAGCAATCTCCATTTGTCAGCCACCAGAAGAACATCCTCTGGATCATCTTCGATGATCTTCCTTATTTCCTGGTAGGAAACACTATCATTTACAGAGGTATAGGCAAGCAATTTAGATAGTTTATTCGTAGTCCTATCATCACCAAGAATCCTATGCAAGGCTTTTTCTAGGTGATCGATAGAACCCTGATCCAATTGCGGAATTTTCGCCAATTCCCTTTCTCCTTTTGTTTCCCGTGATCTTTCGAGCACAATACATTACATGTAGCAGATGACTTCTATTTAAAATCCATATGCACAGTGAATAGTTTTTTTCATGTATAATCCTGACTTGAAGCAGCAGGGTCATTTGCTAAAGAATCATTGATGTCGATCAGCAGTAAGCATTCAAAAATAGTAATCATGTCATAATCCCAGTAGATTTACCCATATCCAGTTCATTGGAACGTTTTGACCTTATCTTCGGTTTCACTACTTCCTTTAAGAAACGTAGGGCATTCTCGGCATCACTATCTATGAGTATTGCCTCTATCCTCATAGTCTCTTCGTGTGAAAACTCAAGTACCATATTGGCCATTTCCTGGTTCTCCTCTCACCTGGCTATTTCTTATTGGATACATGAAATGGCCAGGTGATACTGTGCATGTTATTACTTACCGTGTCATTGGTGCCCCGCATTTAGGGCACTTAATTTCGTAGCAGGGGGTACCTGACTGGTGACTAATTCTATGACCACAATTAGGGCATACGCATTCTCCACCCGTTCCAAGTCCACTGCCGCTACTCATCCTGCCACGGCCTCCACCTCGTCCAAGACCCCTTCCAGTTCCCGGGCCTTTTCCAGCTGGTCCTGTGCCATCTCCTCTTGGCATATAAATCGCCTCCTTTCTTAATTCCTTATATCAGTGCAATTTTGCAAACTCGTAAAATGAGTTTTTATAAAACCATCAAAGTTACTTACGCACATAAAAGATTCAGCCAACTCTGGGATTTTTGCAATAATCATCTTCTTTCAAGGTCATAATTCTTTTCACCTCCATTTACCGTCACCTTAAGCCAGTTTTCTATGGGCACAAACGGGCACACATAGTTTTTACTATAGGCACACCAGGGATTATATGCCCTATTAAGGTCAAGAAGCCATTTTCCCTCAGGCGTATGATCTCTCTGATAATCAAGATCAAGATACCGCCCTGCTCCATACGTCTCCTTGCCGCTGGTAAGATCTTTACAGGTCTTTTTGAAACCTTGTTTTCCAATTTGCTGGCTACAAACAATTGAGGTAACAGGGTTCCAATACCTCCTACAATACCTCCAAATGTGCCCATTATAGCGGCAGATAAACCTATAAGGATTTTCGAATCAGTAAAATTACCTAAAAATACAGGCAAGACCGTACCGGGATCACTAAAGGCTAAACCCCCAGTAAAGAATATACCATAGAGCATACCCATCGAGGAATTCCACGTTACGTTGTTATTTGAGTGTAAAAAGGATATTTGATTTTCTATTGAATGTAGATAGCCCATTTTATTGGATTTTCCATTATTTCATCATAAGCTTAAAAGACTGCTGAATACTTTAAACCACCAGATAGTATAAGCACTATCCCAGTTAAGAAATTATGTAAGCCATATTTCCTTTTTCGAATTTCATGTCTTTAAAAGAGATTATGACTACATGTTTGATTTCTACTCAGCCGCCGATCCATGTTGCTTATCGCTGATTTTCTTTCTTTTATTATTGTCGCCTGCCCGCCATCTGCCCGCAATACTCTCGCTTGCGAGGCGGTCCGGTCGCAAGCTCAGGCGAGGCAGGCGGGCCTCCAAGTAATTGAGTAATTAAGCTTCATAAAAACTTCTAAAAATAATATCTGTTATTTCTTTATGTTTAAACTTATCTGTGTTCACCCCGTTACATAAAAAACATGAAATGTTTTACTTCAGCCCTTAATAATTCTATATTCTAAAAGTGATGATGCTTATATTGAGTATTTAACAGGGTAAATCTGTGGCTGAATAGTTCCCATCCAAGATGCCCTGTAAAATCCTACATTTTTTATGATGTTACACCGATAAACCACATTCATAGGCGCTATGAATGGCATCCATGGCCCTGCCCACTTCTTTGCAATCTCCTATAAGGAAAAGTTCAACCTTTTCTTTGAGTTTGTTTTCCATGGAATTTTCCGGAACCATTCCCTTTGTGTAGACAACAAAGTCCACATCATCGATCTGTTCTTCTTTCTCTCCAATACTAAGATATATACTTTTATCTTCTTTTCTTATGACATCAGCCCCGGTGAGGATTTTAATCTTTAGTTCCTTTAAGGAGTTTAAAAGAAAGTTACGCGACATTGCCTCCATTCTTGGTGCTATCTCTTCCGATTTCTTAATAATTGTTACATCATTTTCATTTTTTACCAAAACCTCGGCAATCTCAGCTCCAATAAAGCCACCACCAACAATAATCCCCTTTTTGTTTTTAGGTGTCTTGTCCGGTTCCAGTATTTCAGCCCAATGCCATTCCTTCAATCCAGGGATGGCGGGGACCTTGGGATATGAACCAGTAGCCATGATAACAGTATCGTAATTACTTACTAGCTCATCAGGGTCAGCATCTTTAAAAATGACATCTATCTTTTCTGTTACCTCATCAACAAAATACTGTTTAAATTTCTCTAAATTGGCCTTTCTTGGTGCGCGATAAGCAAGATCAAACAATCCTCCCAGGGATTTCCTTTCAAATAAGGTTACCGTATGCCCCCTTTCTTTTAATACCAGAGCCGCCTCCATACCAGAGAGACCACCACCCACGACAGCTACCTTTTTTGATTTGGCCACCTTTTGTACTTTTCTTTCTTCTTTTCCAACTTCTGGATTCACAACACACATAAGACCTTTACCACTCCTTATTCCTCCAATACAACCCTCCAGACAGCAGGCACATGGACGAATAGGGCTGCGTACCTCTCCCAGTACCTTCCCGGCAAAGTCGGGGTCTGCTATCAAAGGCCTTCCAATTGCTATTGCATCGGCTAATCCATTTTTAAGTATTTTTTCAGGATCATCTTTCTCGTTTATCTGACCAACTGCTATTACTGGAATAGTAACCTTATCCTTAATTTTGGATGCGAATTCCCAGGTCTTCCCTTTGGGCATCGACATATGCTGGAAGTACCATGGTGGTGTCTCGCAGACAGAGCCACTTGAAACATGGATGGCATCAGCGCCATTTTCTTCAAGGGCAACTGACAGTCTTATCATATCCTCCAGCTTCAGCCCTTCCGGGAACATCTCATCGGCACTCAAGCGGACTATTACAGGGATTGATGTGGCCTTTTTAATTCTTTCGAGTATCTCGAGCCCAAAACGAAGGCGGTTTTCCCAGCTTCCCCCATATCTATCAGTTCGATTGTTGACATTTTCAGATAGAAATTGGGCAATGAGGTAACCATGCCCAAACTGAAGCTCGATAAAGTCATAGCCGGCCTTTTGAGCCCTGACAGCCGCATTTTCAAAGAGCACCTGAGCGTCTGCTATACTTTCCTCATTCATTGCAGTCGGTTGTTTACCGCCGGTGGGACAAATCCGATCGGAAGAAGACAGATATTGATTGCCAGGGATATTAGGGTTTGCCATCCTTCCCGGGTGATTCAGATGGGCAATGGATAGGGAGCCCTTTTCATGTATTACATTTGCCAGCTTTTGAAGACCTGGGATCATATCGTCATTATGGATTCCTATTTGAACAGGTAGTTCGCGAAGAGAGGGATGAAGATAAAATGGCTCCGGCGTTATGGCCCCTAAAAATTGGTTTCGCTTCTCATAGAAATAGAGATGTCTATCAGTTACCTCTCCAGTTTTTATACCATAGCCAGTTTTTACCGGGGCCATGATAAATTTATTTTTTATTCGTTTGTCCCCAATCGTGATTTCTTCTGATATCAAGCTCATAAACAGTTCCTCCCTTTTTGATTTAATCAGAATAGCGCCAGATATTTATCGCTATTTGAGTATTATCTATTGCCACAACCGTGGCAAATATAAGACGAATCCGACTAGTAGCCCAATAGTAAAATTTACTATCTTTACAGAAATAAAACTTCTCTTTGACTCAGCCAGCAAAGGAAGCATACCATGGCCATCTTGAACGACGGAACTCGCCAAAAGAATACTAAAAGGTATTGCTCCTTGAGCAAAAAGTGTTACAAATATCATATGTGGGCCAGACTCCGGAATAAGTCCCACCAGGCATGCAATTAACAACACAATTAGATAATTTGCCTTAATCCAGGTTTCGAGATCTAAATAGTCTATTACAAAGTACATCAGCAGCAATGCGCCAAATGTCCATAAGAATACCCGTGGGATATGAACTTTTACGATATGTTCCCAGAGATGTTTTTCAAGAAAATGCTCCGGAACAGTGGAAACAATAAAGAGTGCTAATAAGGAACCTACGAGGAATGTTATCTTTATCCAGTTCCATTCTGGTGGGCCCAATTGATTAACCATTAATCCCGTAATGAATAATGCCAAGGCAACAATCAAAAATCCTCGTTGAAGGGTAAAATCCTTCAATTGGCGTAAGATTGCACCCCTTGGAAAACAAACACATTCATCCTCATTATGAACCTCCAGTTCGCGACCCAGCTTTTTTACCATAAAAGAGCCTGGTTTGAATAGAATATCTGTTATAAAGCCAGAGCCAATACCTATGAGAGATAGGATAAGTATTAAAAGAAGTGTCTTTCCTGGGAACATCGACAGCATGACATAGGCTTCATCACCACTAGTTGCAATCATTACAGTCACCAAGGCACCAAAAGTTACTATATCGTGTGCATAAAGGGCAACTATCGTGAATGCACCGAGACAACCAGGTGTAGCACCAAGGAATGCAGATAATATATACTGCATCCATTTTGATTTCTGTAATGAATTCTGCCAGTTTCCCTTGGTTTGAACATTAACATACTCTATGATGAGCATCATCACAAAGACAAAACTGGTAATCATGAGGGTATGCTTAAAGGTTTCAACAATTATGGACATTTTCTAGCTGATCGAGGGGCCTGTTTTGTCTTTTTTTAGCCTCTCAAGATCCTTCTTTTTTTCCTCGATAGCTGTTTCTAATTCTTCAATAACTAACATTTGTTGTGGTCTCACAGAGTGGGCAGGGAGAGAGTCCTGTCGATCTTTCAGTTTTTCTTCCAGAACCCTTATCTCCTCTTTTAGTTCCTGTTCTCTTTCCATAATGATTGCCTTTCAGTCAAAAAGATCATCATATATTTTTTCATCCATCCTCAACCATATCCTGTATAGTTTTTCATTCCTTTCCTCAAAGCATTTATACCCTGTTGAGTCAACTTCTTCTACCATAACTTCTCCCAACTCTTTGCATTGGGACAGCCAGTTTTTAAAATGTTCTCCACCACCGAAATATGCTTTCCTCCATTTCCTACCCTGGGCGTCTGTTTTCTCTTGAACTTGCTCTTCCTCAGCTATTCTTTCCTGGATTGTCTTGCCCTGGGTTTCGCTTTTATCATTCATATACTTCTGTTTATCCCGCCATGGTATATATGCAACGGTTAATTTTGCTTCAAGAAACCGTGGAGCATATTGTAGACATCAATTTTAATCAGAGTATCCTTTTGGTAGATCTATTTATCTTCGGTTCAGTGAAAAGTACTGAAAGTTGAGGCCTTTCTTTTTGCTAACTTATCTATTCTATTCAGCATATCCTCAATCCTCTTTGATAATCCGTCTACCTCTTGTCTTAATGGTTTCAGAGAAGCAACCGATTTTGATTTCGGGCGGATACCATACTGATAGGGTCTTTGCTGGTATCCAAAAGCTGGCATCCTTAACCCGATAATCTCACTTATATTGTAGCCTAGCCATGGATTTTGCCGGCAGCCAAAAGGAGATGCACTACCCTCCGCCACTGCCTTGGCAAATTGACCACAATTTTCATACCCACAAAGGCCACAGTTTATGTGAGGCAAAAGTTCATAGATCTTTTTTATGATATCTTTATTACCTTCCATCTTTCTTCCTTTTAACTATCTTGGTGAGATAAAGGTTGATACAAAAGAAAATCTTTGCCCTATAGGCCTATAGAGGCCTGGTGCAAATAATCATTCACTTTTTCCATCTCTTTTACCGTTTCCAAGATATGCCTGTAATTTCCATTATTCTCAATTTTTTCCTTCCATTTTCTGAATTTTTCACTGTGCTTTCGGTTTTGATCGATCCAGGAATTTAAGATAACTTTGAGCCTGCCTTTTTCATCGGACGGGAATCTATTAAGAATTTCCTCAACCTTTGAGCGAATCATATGCTCAGGGACTGCACCAAGAATTTCATCCACCTTCTCGCCGGCGTTAAAAAACATCTGCATTGGGATGCTGACAATATGATATTGCATTGCCATCTGGGGATTCTGATCCACATCCATTTTGCAGAATTTGAAATTCTCATATTCCTCTGAAAGTTTATCATATATGGGTGAAACCATTTTGCAGGGGCCGCACCAGGGCGCCCAGAAATCAACTTCAGTTGGAACATCTGATTGTAAAACTTCTTCCTCAAAACTCTGATCTGTAACTTCTATTACCATTTTTCCTCCTTGCCTAATTTAATGTTTTATTTGTTAGTAATTTTAGCCTGTTATAGTTTTTCTGCTGTAGGTTTATCGTCTTTAACATCTCTTGATTACTCCGATGCCATCACTTGGTCTTCTTTCTTTCTATACATTATGGCCTTGTTTATGTCCTTTAATCAGCTCATACCGGCTCAGCATAGCAAGGCGTTTTTGAATTTCGTGCTCGGCTAGGTTGAAAGTTCCATTTACTTCTTCCCGGGTGACCTTACCTTTATTTTTTACAAACTCATAGATTTCCTTCTGCTATTCGTTCAGATCCTCGGCTCCAACAACACCTGGATTTTCTCTAAGCCTTGTTGAAGAACAGACAGCCCATGGATCGCAGCCCTTCACTTTCAATTTTATGTCCAAAAAGAAATCCTCACACAATGTTTGGCAAAACTGAGTCTAACTATCATCCTCTTTCACTTCACGGCCACAGTGATCACACTTCATGTATAGTCTCTCCACCTACTTATTTGTTTCTTTTTTGTTTTTCTCTGCCTTACTCCCCCGCAGGAGATTTATTAAAAAGTTCTACAATTATGTTAGAATTTTCAAAATCCACCTCTAGGACTTTTCCTTGGATGACCTTTTGTTCTCCAAACATTGTTTCCATTCGGATAGTTTTGGGATCGATATCCATATGGCTAATGTTTTCTAAGATTGGTTTAATCATTTCTCTGTTCGTAAATGCCTTGGCCAAACACATCTTAAAGGACCCCCCTTCTTTTTCATTCTTTTTATTTTGAATTATAATGCATCCTTTAGGGAGAGAAATTAATCTCCTGGATTAGCTCTTGAAATAATTGAATCGAACACTTCTACAATTTCCGAACTTGCCTTTCCTTTGACAAAACCGAGGCCTTCTAAGGAAGATTGAAAGATATCTTCGTCATAATGAATACATCCGATTATATCTATGCCTTTTGTATCCAATTCTCCCTTTAGTCTGGAGGCTATTCCATTTGATGGGACCTTGCTCAAGATAGCCCAAATGTTATCAATTCCAATTCCACGGGAAAGACTATGAATTCTTTCAGTGAGCTGAAGAGATTCAAAAGAAGGTTCAACCACAATAAGCACACTGTCTATGCTTGTCTCGACTCCCCTCCCAAAATGCTCTACTCCCGCTTCCATATCTACAATAGCTATTTCTTCTCTGGACAGGCTCAATTTCCGTAAAAATTCACGGCTCAGAACTCCCATAGGGCATGCACAGCCCTCCAATGATTGAAGGATTTTCCCTATCGACACCAGGTAAAGGTTATCCTTTTGAAGAATGTTTTCATTTGGAATATCCTGAATTTTAATGGCTTCTTGAGTCATTACCCTCATTGCCGTCTCGGCTTCATCAGCGGAATATCCCTTTTTCATCTTTTCTTGTACCTTTTTTTTGCCACCAACGAGCTCCATGAGGGGTACGGGTGGTTGTTCAAAACCAAGTATTCGGAAAAGACCTGAATTTGACTCATCTGAGTCAACGACCAGTACACGGTATCCCCTTGCTTTCGCCTGGTTTGCTAGCAAGGTAACAATTGTACTTTTGCCACTGCCTCCTTTACCGCAGACAGATATCTTCATTTATTCCTCCCATCTTAAATATCTTAACAGTTATTATGTCTTACCAAGTATTAGCAGCACTATAAAAGGGATACAAATCGGTATCCCCTGTAAAGCAACTACGGTATGTATTAATTGTCTATTCCTTTATTTTTTCTACATTTTCGCAGTACTTCTTCATCTTCTTCCATTTGTTTACTATCTTTTAAACCTTCTCTGGACCGTTCTTTCTTCAGGAATTTTCTTATCGGTTTTTTGCGTTTCTAATGGCTTCGGGGATAAGGCATGTGTCTTTCCTCTCTCTGCTGTTTTGTAAGCTTCATTCTGACATCGTTGGCAGTACCCCTCCACATATAATTCCGTTTTGGTAGCCTTAAAATTATAATCACGCTGCACCCTATTTACAATTCTTTGAACTAAATCACTATCAAACTCAATAACATTTCCACACCCTCTGCAAACTAGATGCTGATGCTCGGGTGATTCCTTTATCTCATAATAGCAACATGCTTTCCCAAGCCTTATCTCTGTTATTAGACCCAGCTGCTTAAATAACCTGAGAGTACGATATACGGTAGCAAGGCTGATCGCGTTATTTTTCCTACTGGCATACCTGTACAGTTCTTTTGCACTTATATGCCCACCAGATTTCTGTATTTGGCCCAGAAGCAACTGGCGCTGAGGAGTTAATAAGCGGCCTTCCATATAATTTTTTATATTGCGAATGTTTCTCATTCTCACATGTTATTAATAATAATCTTAACACGTTCTGTCAAGTATTCCCTTCAGTTTTTTTTCGTGATGATAAAATACCTCAACTTTGAGCAGTTGGTTGGAGAACAGCGGCAAAACAGTCATCAACATGATATGATATGAGAAACGATGTATATTCAAGAACGGATATTTGGTAACAATTTTGATGATAGATTGCAGCAGAAAAATTTGTTGTCATTTTATTTTTCAGGCCTTGACAAGCTCTACAGTGATGATTAAATAAACTTACCTATAAGATGTTATCTGGTTTATAGATAATGGCAGTATACTTTATCTAAGGGGGAGGGGAGAACTATATGCTAGATGAAATTCAGAATCAACAACACTTATCCCATCTTACACAAAACTATCCCGATTTTATGATGATCTTGTTTTATACCGATTCATCAGAGAAGAGTAAACAGGCATTAATTGTTTTGGATTCATTTCATGCAAAGCATCCTGATATCGGGCTTTATGGAGTTAATGCCTCAAGAGTAAAGGATATACATCCTCTATACGGAATAGATTCCGTTCCTACCCTTCTAACACTGAGAAAAGGTCAGCCGGCAGAATATGTTTTTGGCATCCAGAATGAGGATGATTGTAACCGATTATTGAGCGGCACCAAGTATGTTCCAAAAAGGGAAAGCAAGGGACAGCGCCTTAAGGTTATGGTTTATACTTCAGACAGTTGCCCATGGTGCAGCAAAGCGAAGTCATACCTAAGAAAAAATAGCGTTCCTTTTAACGAGGTTAACGTCTCCCGTAATTCGAGTGCAGCCCAAGATATTTTTCGAAGAAGTGGTCAGATGGGAACACCACAGATAGATATTAATGGAAATATTGTTGTGGGTTTTGATCAACCAAAAATAGACAGGTTTTTAGGGATAAAAGGATAAAACATAATAGAAAGGATAGTAGCAATGAAAAAGATTCAGCCGATCAATAACAATGTATTAATTAAGTTGGATGAAGTCAAAGAAGATAAAACATCTGGTGGTATAATCATTCCGGATACTGCTAAAGAAAAATCTCAAGAAGGCGAGATAGTAGCAGTACCCCCAGATTCTGATATCGGTATATCAGTAGGTGATAGGGTCATCTATAAAAGCTTTTCAGGAACAGAGATTACATTTGAAGGGGATAAATATCTCATTGTTCTTGCAGATGACATTCTAGCAAAGTTTGTCGAGGTTGATGCCATTTAATCGAAAAGTTCTTTGATTCTTGAAATAATGACTACACAAGAACTTTTTTTTATCATCTCGATTGTAGGGAGATATAGAAGGTTTATATTTTCAGCATGCTGAAATTTCTTGCTGTTATTACCATGTAAGCCCTGGTTTGGTTTTCCTTCAGGCACTGCACAGGAAATGACCCTGGCGCCTAGCTTCAGGGCTATACATGAGAGAAACTACACGGTAAGCATGGGGATGTCTTTTTTTGCGCGATACCCTTTACAAGGAGACCTTTGCATACCCCCTCTTTATCTAAAGACGATGGGCTTTTTGAGGATGATGGAAATCGCCGGGTTTTTCAAAGGTCTCACAAGGTCCCGTAATGAGTCGTTTTAGAATGGTATATTGTGCACCACAAGCCTTAGAATCAATTGCTCCGGCTATTATATACACCATTTTGAAACAATCACTGCTCTGAGCTATGTGAAGGGCACCGCAAAAAAAGACATCCCCGTGCTCTATTATACATTTAGTTTCTTAGGGGTTTTCATAAAATTGTATGCTTTGCCTGAAAAAGCTAACATCTTTATACTGAATTGTGTACCTTTTTTATTTTCTAATAGTTTTTGTGCAGTTTCCGCTAGGGTTCTTTCCTGGATTGAATATAGTCGGTTAAGGCGTCTTTCAGTGTGTCGGCTGCCAATAGTGCACAGTGGATGCTTTCCTCTGGAAGACCACCCAAATCCTCTAAGATCTTTTCTTTTGTGATCTTAAATGCATCCTTAAGATATTTTCCTATAGCCAGCTCACAGACCATGCAGCTCGCAGCAATTGTGGTGGCACATCCATCGGTAATAAATCTGGCGTCAATGATTTTGTTATTGTCAATTTTCAGAAAAATCTGCATAGTATCTCCACATGTTCCTGTAACCTCTCCATGCCCCTGAGGGCTCTCCATCTCTCCCATATATTTCGGATTAAGCCAACTCTGGATGACCTTATCTGAGTATATTTTCCGGGCATCTTCTATAACAGATGCCTGTAATTCATCCATTGCCTTATCAAAATCTTCTGACATCTATTAATCTTCTTTCTTTTTTTGATTTTCTGCAAATATCTTCTTTTGAGCAAGGGGATTTATTTTTAGGTCAATTCATAATGAGTTAAAAAATTAGGTTCTTCTCTTCGAGACCTTTGCATAACCCCTCTTGATCTAAAGACGATGGGCTTTTTTTCAGTTCCAAGGCTCTCGGGTTGGTCTTTTCAGCAACGTATCCATGGGGGAGTTTTGCCCCCTCCGCATTGCCCCGATAAATCGGGGCCTGCGGGTTCCCCCACTGATACGTTACGAAAAGACAGCACCCTTCCACCAGTCACT
>JAWOBA010000061.1:0-15871 GCA_046498285.1 Desulfatiglandales bacterium
AGTGAAATACGCTCCGCTGTCATGTACATGAATTTCACGGGGCAAGGCAAAGGAAAGATTGTATGTCCGGCGGGTTAAACGCCGGACATACATAGTTTCGCCTGAGGGGCAGGCCTTGCTTTGTGTACCTTGTAGCTTTGTGGTTTATTGTAAACAACGTGGAATTCTGAAAATCGCCAGGTTTTTCAAAGGCCTCATCACGCTATGTCAAGGAATATCATAGAATCCTGTGGCGCCACATTTCTGAGATTTTCAAAGAACGATTCAGTATTGGCGAGGGTTTCAGGGGACTGTCCTTTTCCAACTGGAAAAGGAAAGTCAAGGAATACCATGGTTTGTTGGAATCCTATTAGCTATGAACAAAAGAGCAGGGCTAAGGAGCGAATATACGAGCAGGTTGGACCTTTGGTTTACCTGTGCTGGTGTGCATGATCCGGTAACACCTATTATTACCAAACCTTCGGTTTTGGAATAGATTGCAAAAAGGCGGGATGTTAGATTAATTATTGAGCGTTCATTCACGGGAAAAGAGTTGTTGTTCAGTCCCATCCAAACGTCAATCTGTATCTCCATTCTTGATTTCTTTGTGATAAATAATCAGTCGATCTCCTGGATGGATGTGTACCTTGAGATCAAGTTTGTTCCAAATGATAAGGGCAGCTAAGGGAATGTTGAATCTCTTTGAAATGGAAGAGAGGTTGTCTCCCTCCTTAACAATATAGACAAAGTCTTTTTTGGACGCTACCCAAGCCTTAAGGAGATCTTGGTATCGGCTATGAAAGCCTTTTGCTGAACCCTTAGGAATCAAGATATGGTGAGCTCCCTTTGCGAGGTAATGACCCCGAATCTCGGGATTGAGCTCCTTGATGACCTTGAAATAGGTATTAGCGGCCCGGGCAATAACCCGTATCGGAATATCCTGTGAGCAGTTCAGATGGATTCTGTCGAATTCCAACGGAGGATAGTAGTCCTCCTCAGAGAGAAAAAAGCCGTATTTCTCTTGGTTACAGAAGATCAGTTTTGCAGAAATAATCCGAAAAATAAATCTTTGAGTTTCTATGGGGAGATATAGGTTATAATAAATGTCAGTTTCCTGTTCCAAGACTTCAGCCATAAGACCCCCTTCCCCCATATTGTAGGCAGCTGCTGCCATGGTCCAAGATCCAAATTGCTGATGAAGTTCCTCGAAATATCGAACTGCTGCTCGGGTTGATGCGAGCAAATTTCGTCTCTCATCAATGTGCTCATTGATTGTGAGCCCATATTTTCTACCGGTTTGCTTCATAAACTGCCAGAAACCTATTGCTCCCCTGTTTGAGGATACATGCGGTCTGAGAGCACTTTCAGCAATGGCAATATATTTAAGATCCTCTGGTAATTTATTTTCTTTAAGCACCTGTTCTATTATCGGAAAGCAGCGGCTGGATCTCTTTAACCAAAGAATTATCTGGGGACGATCCCAGAGTGCAAGAAGAAGCTCCTTTTCAAGTCTTTCTGTAATATTCTGGATATTGATTGGGACCTCTTCACCACAAAAGGTAAGGGGCATAGAAAAATGAAGTGAGGAAATCAGGTAAGGAAATTGTGCCTCTTCTGATTCTGCACCGCTGGAAAATGATAAGGAAAAGAGTGTTATCGTAATCAAAAAAACAAGTCTTACTTTCATAAAATTTGTCCCCTTTTCAATAAAATATTTTTTTAAGAGAATACCATGTCATTCATGTAATGTAAAAAAAGATTTTGTACCTGAAAGCAAAAACTACAGGAACAAGGAGCAGTGCTATATGAAAGCTTTATAAATATGAGTCAAGGGGGATGAAAGTAGTTGACAACAACATATAAAATTTATCATATTTGCTATCATATACAATATGGTGGTTAATCAAGGTTTAAATGCCTTTCAAGGTACCGTCAAGCACTATGACACACAGAGACCTTTAAAAAACCCGGCGATTTTTACCATCCCCAAAAAGACAATAGACTTTTTTAAAGTGACTGGTGGCCTCCGGCTCGTAGAGCCTCCCGCTCGGAGAGAAGGGTGCTGAAAAGACCAACCCGAGAGCCTTGGAACTGAAAAAAAGCCCATCGTCTTTAGATCAAGAGGGGTTATGCAAAGGTCTCACACACATGGAGGTAAAACAGCATGTTAGACTTTATGGAAATCATCAAGGGAAGACGGGGGATCAGAAGATATCAAGATCGGGAAATTCCCAACGAGGACTTCAATCAACTTCTTGAAGCAATCAAGTGGTCACCCTCCTGGGCTAACACGCAGTGCTGGGAAGTGATTGTAATTAAAGATTCAGCAATCAAAAAGAAAATTCAGGAGACCCTGTCTGTTGGTAATCCGGCAACCAAAGCTGTAGGGGAAGCACCTGTGGTGATCACCTTCTGCGGTAAACGTGAAAGTGCAGGCTACAAAAAAGGTCAGGCTACAACTAAATTTGGAGACTGGTTTATGTTCGATTTAGGAATTGCCACACAGAGCCTTTGTCTGATGGCCCATAACCTGAACCTGGGTACAGTCATTGTTGGCCTTTTTGATCATGATAAGGCAAAAGAGATTTTACAAGTACCAGATGGCTATGAAGTGGTAGCTCTCGTGCCATTGGGTTACCCGGCACAAGAGGTTAATGCACCTCCTCGCAGAGACATCGGTGAATTTGTACATTATGATACATTTTAGCAAGACCTTTGCATAACCCCTCTTGATCTAAAGACGATGGGCTTTTTTTCAGTTCCCTCCGGGTCGTAGGCCCTCCGGGCCGGAGGCCGAGGCTCCCGGTCTGGTCTTTTCAGCAACGTATCCATGGGTGAGTTTTGCCCTCTCCGAGCGGGAGGCTCTCCGAGCCGGAAGCCCTCCGCATTGCCCCGATAAATCGGGGCCTGCGGGTTCCCCCACTGATACGTTACGAAAAGACAGCACCCTTCTCTCCGAGCGGGAGGCTCTCCGAGCCGGAGGCCACCAGTCACTTCAAAAAAAGTCCGTCGTCTTTTTGGGGATGGTGAAAATCGCCGGGTTTTTCAAAGGTCTCGTAACCGTAAACTGACAACCAAGAACGATTACCAATATATTTTCTCTTGACTAAAAAACGAAACGCTACAATAATGTGGGCGTAACAAAGAGGAGAATCAATGCATCAAAACCGCATGGACGATGGGTTTCCTTCCCCTTACCCATGGCACAACAACAATTAGAGCCCTATGGAGAGAAAAAACCATGTTAAAAGACAAAAAAATCGGGATAATCGGAACAGGAAATATGGGTGAAGCCCTTATCAGCGGGCTTGTTCATTCCCGCTCATCTATTCCTGAAAATATCATATGCTCGGACGTTCGTACGGATAAACTTAAATCTATCATGGAACTATATGGTGTAGCCACAGCAAAAAACAATCGTGATGTGGTGAAGGCATCGGAAATTATTATCTATGCAATCAAACCGCAGATCATGGCATCAATACTAAAGGAAACAGCTGACTATCTGGATATGTCCAAAATTATTATCTCCATTGCAGCAGGAGTTCCCTTGGCTGCTATAGAGTCGTGCCTCAATAAAGATCTACGTCTTATCCGGGTCATGCCCAATATCGCGGCATCGGTGAAGGAGGGTGCTGCTGCCATTGCACCTGGAAAACATGCCCTTAAAAATGATCTTACGATATCTAAGGCCATCTTTGATTCTGTGGGACAAAGCGTTATCATCGAAGGGGATCTCATGGATGCTATCACAGGATTAAGCGGGAGTGGCCCCGCATACATCTTTCTCATTGTCGATGCCCTGGCCGATGCGGGGGTAAAAATGGGTCTTTCAAGAGAAGATGCCCTTTTTCTCTCAAGCCAAACGGTTCTGGGCGCTGCAAAATTATTGATGGAGACGCACGAACACCCCGGCCAGTTAAAAGATAAGGTTACTTCGCCTGGTGGGACAGCCATAGCCGGACTTCATACTTTAGAAGAGGGTGGCCTTCGAACGACTCTTATCAATGCAGTTGAAGCAGCCACAAAACGATCCAAGGAATTGGGAGAGATGATGATCAAAAACTTCTCAGAGAATAACCACTGAGCAGCCTTTTTGGTATGCATATAAGAGTTCCCAAGATATAAGATAACTGCGAGGTACCATTTTGGGAGAGATAAAAAGCACCCTTGATCTTGTTTTTGAAAAAACAAAAGATCTTACTCTGAGTGATGGTGAAAAAATACGCCTTGCACGCGAAAAACTTGAAAAAAGAGTGCGGGGTCTCTGCAACAAATACCTGGATAACTTCTTTCCATTAAGCCGTCTTCAAGATGAGATGGAAAAAATTGCCGGCAATGATCGGAATCTGGCATATAGGTCCCTTACAAAGCATCTCTTTGATCATTTTGACCTGGATGGAGAAAACTCACTGATCATGTCTGCACTCACTAAAATAGCCAGGCGTGATATAAACTCCCTCACAAATCTTCAGAAAGCATACAACTCAGAGAAGGAAGGCGCGAAAAAAGCCTTTATAGAAAAGTCACTTCTGGCTTTGCAAGAGCGTGGTGTGTCAGGTTCTGCTGTTGTTTCCAATCTGGAAACCATCCCAGAATGGAATGAATTCCTCACAACCTTGCGCAAAAAATACCGGGAACAACTCCAAGCGATAGAGAATAGCTAACAAACCCCTACAAAAGTCCAAAGTACATAGTTTCAATGAGTGAAAAATTCCTCTCGATATTCTCTCGTCCCCTGATAATTTCACCATGCCCTGGAAGTAAAAGCTCAAGATTAAGAGATGATAAACTGCTGATGCTCTTTTTGAGCTGTTCACCATTTCCACCAGGCAAATCTGTGCGGCCTACGCCCTGCTCAAAGATGACATCACCTGCAAAAAGAGCCTTATGAGAGGGCCAGTACAGACAGATCGAACCAGGGGAGTGCCCCGGGCTGTGGATAACCTCAAGCTCTACATCTCCTGCTTTTAAGGTCCCTTCCGTAAGAAAAAAATCCGGCTCGATCGTAAAATCATGAAAGGACGCAGCCTTTTGGGAAAAATAACGGTATTCTCCTTCATGTATCGCTACCATAGTCGATAAAGATGAAAAAGATTGCACTGCCTCTATGTGATCGGGGTGCATATGCGTAGCAATTATTAGATCAATGTCTTCGATTCCGACATGGATGGCATGTAATGATTTCCGCAGTTCTGTAAAGAGATGCTGATGACCGGGATCAATGAGGATTTTAAAGGGGCCGTCAATGAGAAAACTGTTGCAGTTATTTTCTGTGAAAGACCGCCATGGGAAAGCATATAATTCATCAGTGAGCTGCATATCGATGTACCTCATATTTTTAGGGTGATAATCACTTATTATTAATATATAATCACTCTTGTCCACAATCGATTTTTTATTTGGACAGCATTTTAACCTTGTAAGCGCGTAAATATTATATTTGAATCTCTACAAGCTCTTTCAAGTCCCTATTTAATGCCTTTTAGGGATTAAAAAATGCCCATAGTTTATTGTCGCCGGTTTTGGACAGCATGTGCAGGCACAGACAACCTGAATTTTTTCGTGCGAATAGCATCGTGTAGAATCAAATACGTATCTGTCCACAAACGATGAATGTGAATTATTTTGGGCAGCAGTGATATATACTATAACATAAAATGTGATTTTGAAAAGCCCTGAAATAACATATTGAGGCCTTTGAAAAACCCGGCGATTTTCATGATCCCCAAAAAGACGATGGACTTTTTTGAAGTGACTGGTGGCTTCCGGCTCGGAGAGAAGGGTGCTGAAAAGACCAACCCGGGAGCCTCGGCCTACGCCCCGGAGGGAACTGAAAAAAGCCCATCGTCTTTAGATCAAGAGGGGTTATGCAAAGGTTTCATATTGTCTCAGAAACCATCGCAAATGAGTTGTATGAACAGGAGGGAAGCATTGCCAATCTATGAATACCAATGCCGGGCATGCGGCAGAGAATTTCAGTATTTGGTGTTAAAAAAAGAAGATGAAGTGGATATACGGTGTCCGGTATGTAAGGGGGGAGATATAAAAAAGTTGGTATCAAGGGTTGCCTATCATGTCTCGGAGCAAGACCGACTATCTGCATTTGAAACGACCGCTCCTAAAGATGATGCCTTTTATAAAGACACTAGAAATATCGGGCTTCAGGCAAAAAAGAGGGCACAGCAAATGGGCGTTGATTTAGGATCTGGTTTTGAAACAAAATTAGATAAACTGCGAACCGACCCCGGGAAAGTGTTTGATGAATCTGATTAAGCTCATGCTGCCTTTTGCTTCTTTCATGCAGAGGTGCGTTGATACAAAATAATTTTTTAATACCGCCATATGTCGGGAGAATTTAGTGGCTTGAGAAACCAGCCTTCGGGGCAGCAGGGAGTTTCTTTTGCTCCAAGCCTCCCTGACTGGTATTTTCAATGACATATACTATATAAGATATGTTCCAGAGCTTTGCAAACCCTGACCATTTTCTTTACTTCGAATAGAGAGGGTAGAATTTTCTGAGGTGACTGGTGGCTCGGATAGAAGGGTGCTGAAAAGACCAACCCGGGAGCCTTGGCCTCCGGCCCGACTCCGTCCTGGAGGGGACTACGCCCCGGAAGGGAGGCCCTACGCCCCGGAGGAAACTGAAGAAGTGTCGACCCTCTCTAGGAAAAGAGGGGTTCTGCAAAGCTCTCATGCTCATGAGACCTTTGCATAACCCCTCTTGATCTAAAGACAATGGGCTTTTCTTCAGTTCCAAGGCTCCCGGGCTGGTCTTTTCAGCAACGTATCCATGGGGGAGTTTTGCCCCCTCCGCATTGCCCCGATAAATCGGGGCCTGCGGGTTCCCCCACTGATACGCTACGAAAAGACAGCACCCTTCCACCAGTCACTTCAAAAAAATCCATCGTCTTTTTGGGGATGGTGAAAATCGCCGGGTTTTTCAAAGGTCTCAAATTATAATCTACGGGAAGGGTATCTTCGGAGGAGCAATATGTCACTGAAAGCGTTAGAAAAGGTCTTGAACCAAGGCATAAATGACCTAAAGAAAAGAGGAACATTTAAAGGCAGAGAGACATTGATCACAGGAATAAAGCCGGCCGAATATGGTAAGGGACCGCGCTATTATATTGAGGGGCAGGGGGACAAAGAGTTTCTGAAGATGAACGGAAACTCCTATCTGGGATTATCCTTGCATCAGGAGGTTATCGAGGCCGAAGAGGAGGGTGCCCGAAAATTCGGTGCTGGTCCCGGAGCTGTCCGTTTTATTAGTGGTACGTACCAGCCGCATGCGGAATTAGAAAAACGACTAGCAGCCTTCCATGGCAGAGAGGCAGCAATGATCTTCAGTTCTGCGTATTCGACCATTATGGGTATTGTAGTACCACTCATATCGAATGATACTATCGTTATCAGTGATGAACTAAATCATAACTGTATCATTAATGCAATCAGGCTATCCCGCCCAGCAGATAAAGCAGTGTATAAACATCTCAACATGATAGAGCTAGAGACCATGTTGAAAAATAATGTGGGCAAGGGCAAAAGAGCTGTTGTGCTTACTGATGGTATCTTCAGCATGAGGGGTGACTATGCACCGCTGCACAGGATAGTTGATATCTGTAAAACATATGATTCAAAATACGAAGAAGGTGTTATTACCGTTGTTGATGATTCGCACGGTGTTGGCGCATTCGGTAATACTGGAAGAGGGGTTGAAGAATATACGAATAGCAAAGCAGATATCCTGGTGTCAACATTAGGGAAGGCTTTAGGAGTCAATGGAGGATACGTTGTTTCAAATTCTATAATAATCAGTTATCTGAGAGAAACAGCGCCATTTTATATCTATTCCAACCCGATCACTGCTTCCGAGGCATCAGCTTCGATGAAGGCCCTGGAAATTCTCGATAGTGAGAGGGGAGTAAAACTTTTAAAACATATGCGAAGCTTGACAAATCGGCTTGAAGAAGGACTGCAAGAATTAGGTTTTGAAATACTCTCGAGTGAACATCCTGTTGTTCCCTTGATGATCAGGGACACTCAAAAAACCACAGAACTCGTTACCTACTTATTTGCCAATGGCATTTTAGCAACTGGCCTCAATTATCCGGTGGTTCCCAAGGGTGATGAGGAAATACGGTTTCAGATAGCCGCTAATCATACTGAGAATGATATTGATTATGTTCTGGGTGTATTGAAAAAATATAACGAATCCCCTTAAGTATTATACACTTTAGACTATAATACATGGTTTTGTTTCTTTTAATGAGAGCTTTGCGGAACTCATATTTTCCTAAAGAGGGTCGACACTTCTTCAGTTCCAGGGCTCCCGGGTTGGTCTTTTCAGCAATTTATCCATGGGGGAGTTTTGCCCTCTCCGAGCGGGAGGCTCTCCGAGCCGGAAGCCCTCCTCATTGCCCCGATAAATCGGGGCCCGCGGTTTCCCCCACTGATACGTTGCGAAAAGGCAGCACCCTTCTTCGAGCCGGAGGCCACCAGTCACCTCATAAAAGTATACCCTCTCTATTCGAAGTAAAGAAAATGGTCAGGTTTGCAAAGCTCTATTGATGGTTTTCTGCTATTTCAATGTATATTCCCTCCTTTCTTGACCCTTCTCTTCATTGATAATCATCATTACTCATCAAATTATATAATTGATCACCCATACTTCTCTCATCAACTCAATAAAAATACCTTTAATCAGTACATTTCTATACATTAAAAATACGAATATCGTAGAAATCATAAGAAAAAGTACTTGACAGGAGTAAAAGCACATTATATTTTACTATATAAGTATTTTTCACCAAAAATATTTAAAAAGGAAACCTTGAAATGAGGGATATTTGAAAATAGTGAGATTAAGATGCCTTATTTATGTTTTTCTAAAAAAAACTTTTTACGGATTAGTCCTTATGAGGGGATAAACAAATGAAAGCGGTTAAGGAAAAGAGAAAATATAACCGATATCTTGATACATTAGATAAGGTTATAATACATGAATTACAGGACGATGGCCGCAGACCGTATAGCGAGATTGCAAGCAAACTAAAGGTCTCCGAAGGAACGGTACGAAAAAGGGTTAAAAAACTGGTGGAGATGGATGTGTTCAAGATTGCTGGGTTGATTGATCCTGGAAAATATGGCGAGCATCTGCTGGCGATTGTAGGGGTTCAATTGGGAAGTCAAAATTTGCTTGAAAATGCAAAAAAATTCTCCCAACTCAATGGAGTCCTATCAGTGGGAATTATTACCGGCAGATATGATTTAATATGCCTGGTTCTCTTTGATCCGCCCGACGGTCTGATCAATTTTTTCACAGAGGAGGTTTCAAAAATTGAAGATGTAAAATCTACTGAAACCTTCATCATCTATAAGGCATTTAATTGGAAGGTAAGCCTGGCTAAAAAAGGAAAATAAGAAATTGTCGATGAACCGCAAAATGAAAGCCATAGTGAAGGTAAAACCGGGGAAAGGGGCAGAAATGCGCTCGATTCCCATTCCAAAAATTGGTCCAAAGGATGTCTTGGTGCAGGTAAAAATGGTTTCTATTTGTGGTACGGATCTGCACATATATGCCTGGGACCAATGGGCCAGCAGCAGGATAAAGCTACCCAGGGTATTCGGGCACGAATTATCAGGTGAGGTCATAGCAGTGGGAGATGATGTCGCCTCCGTTCAGGTCGGTGCATTCGTTTCAGCAGAAACCCATATCCCCTGTGGTCATTGCATTCAATGCAGAACAGGAAATGCCCATGTGTGTAAAAACGTTAAAATACTGGGCGTTGATGTCGATGGATGTTTTGCGGAATATGTTGCTATCCCGGAAGGTAATGTTTGGAAGAATGATAAATCCCTCCCACTAGAACTAACCTCATTACAGGAACCCCTGGGAAATGCAACATATACTGTTTTGACCGATGAGATTGTCGGGAAAACCGTTTTGGCCTCGGGCTGCGGACCCATTGGAGTTATGGCCATTGGGGTTGCCCGAGCCTGTGGAGCTTCAACGATTATCGGTGTTGACATAATAGATTACAGGCTGAACCTGGCAAAGAAGATGGGTGCTGATTTTGTGCTTAATGATAAAAAGGAAGATATTGTAGAAAAAACAATGAGTATAACAGATGGGGAGGGCGTTGATGTGCTTTTAGAGATGTCCGGAGTGCCTTCAACGATAAGGAAAGGATTCAAGGTTTTGAGGAATGCGGGCAGGGCCTCTCTTTTGGGCATACCTGTTTTGCCGATGGAAATTGACCTGAGCAGCGATATTATATTTAAGGGAGTCAAGGTCTATGGAATTACTGGCAGACGAATATTTGATACGTGGTATCAGCTCAGCCGGCTATTAAAATCCCATAGACTTGATATCTCTCCTGTGATTACACATAGACTAAGATTTGAGGAATTCGAGAAAGGATTTGATCTCATGATGTCAGGGAATTGTGGAAAGATCATTCTTTTATTGTAAAACAAAAATTAACTACTCAGGTTGTCGGGTTAACCGTTCAACGTTCACAGTTGAAATCCATGCAATGCCGCGTGGCTTGCGCGAAGAATTGGCTGATTTTTTCATTTGTTTCTTCAAATAAAAGTAGAGCTTTGCAAAACCTGACCATTTTTTTTGAACCACGAAGGCCGGAAGGGGGATGTTTGGCCCCAGTGAAATGCTTCGCCTCACTGTGTGAATTTCACGGGGTAAATCCGTTGGGTTTATCTATTAGACAGGATTTACTGGATTGATTGGATTTATTTTTTCTCAGTTTCCGGAAGAAACTGAGAAAGGCAATCAGCCAAAGGCGAATAGATCCGTCTGTGGAGGAGGGGGTGCTGTCTTTTCGCAACGTCTCAGTGGGGGAAACCCCGGGCCCCGATTTATCGGGGCAATGAGGAGGGCTTCCGGCTCGGAGAGCCTCCCGCTCGGAGAGGGCAAAACTCCCTCGTAGATAAATTGCTGAAAAGACCAACCCGGGAGCCCTGGAACTGAAGAAAAATCGCCTCTTTTTGGGAGAATATGAGTTTGCAAAGCTCTCAGAAGCAAATCCTTTAGACCCCTGATTCGATAGTATTGAGACCTTTGAAAAACCCGGCGATTTTTACCATCCCCAAAAAGACAATGGACTTTTTTGAAGTGACTGGTGGAAGGGTGCTGAAAAGACCAACCCGGGAGCCTCGGCCTCCGGCCCGGAGGGCCTACGCCCCGGAGGGAACTGAAAAAAAGCCCATCGTCTTTAGATCAAGAGGGGTTATGCAAAGGTCTCAGTATTTTATCTATGCAGCTCTGGCAAACTCATAAAAAGCTAATTTATGCCACAAGCTGCATCCTATAAACAACGAACTCGATGAAGTGAAGAAAAGTAAAAATAATCACTGATATCGATACATAATAATACAAACGCAACATGCAGATAAAACGACTTCATTGGAAGTCTTTTGCAAGCGATTTTGTCCAATTTTGGAAAGTGATTGATGGAATCCTGAGCGTTTAAATCGCCAAATTGGCTGCCTTCCTCGCCTGAGCGAGAGGGATGGCGGGCAGGTTTGAGGCCTTTAGTGGGTACTTACACCGAAGCATACCTCTTTATCCCTTCTTGATACAAATCATTTCCTTTTGTGTCGTTGATTACGGTTACCGGAAAATCCTCTACCTCTAATATTCGAATTGCTTCAGGTCCTAAATCTGGATAGGCAACGATTTCTGCCTTCTTAATTCTTTTTGCTATCAGGGCACCTGCTCCCCCAGTGGCACCAAAATAGACAGCCTTGAAAGTAATCATGGCGTCAATAACCGCCTGGGATCGGTTTCCTTTACCAATCATGCCTTTTAATCCTAGCTCAATCAATTTTGGAGAATAGGGATCCATCCGATAACTGGTGGTGGGTCCGGCAGAGCCAATCGGTTTTCCGGGTTTTGCCGGCGTAGGCCCTACAAAATAAATTACCTGTCCTTTTATATCAACCGGAAGCTCTTCCCCTTGCTCGATAAGCCCAAAAAGCCTTTTATGTGCAGCATCTCTTCCAGTTAACAAAACCCCGTTTAATAATACCTTGTCTCCAATGTGTAATTTTTCTACATCTTCATTTGATAATGGAGTTTTTAGCCTTATCTGTTCGGTCATTTTGTCCTCCAGTATATAGTTGAAACTTGAAACTGAAAACTTGAAACTTGGATTGATACCATTCAATTATTTTGTACTTTTGATAAAAGCGTTAAGCTTTGGCCCTAATTCTTCGATGATTTTCTGGTATTCAGAGATCTCATTCTCTCCTATAATTTTCCGCCGGATGAGCTTACGCAACCATGTTTTTGTTTTTTCAAATGATCCTCGTGCATAACGATAAAAATTTTTTCTATCAGCTGGCGTAAAACGACCATATCCCTCCGAAAGATTCGATGAAATACTGTCAGAAGATCGTATTATCTGATATCCAATCGTGTTTTGAGCCTTAACAGACCATCTATCAAAGGCATGCCAAATCAAATCAGAAAGATCTTCGGCTAATTTGTAAACATCTAATTCATATACCTCTTTCATTATTCGACCCAGTTTCAAGTTTCGAATATCAAATAATTGCCTCTTTGTGTCTGGCAGCATGACACTGGATATTCACTGCTACTGGTAAACTTGCAATATGGCACGGTTCGATTTCCAGGAATACATCGAGTGAGGTGATAGTTCCTCCATATCCCATTGGGCCAATACCCAATCTGTTGATTCGTGTTAATAGTTCCTCCTCAATTGCTGCCAGCTCTGGATCAGGATTTCTATTTCCTATGTCTCTCAAGATTGCCTTTTTTGCCAAGATTGCAGACCTTTCGAAGGTTCCACCAACACCGACACCAATGACAGTTGGCGGACATGGGTTTGAACCGGACTCTTGTACCCTTTTTACAACAAAATCTTCCACTCCCTCCAAACCAGCTGCTGGGGTAAGCATGGTTACCCTGCTCATATTCTCGGCACCTCCCCCTTTTGGTGCAAAGACGATCCTTATGGTATCGCCTGGAACAATTTGCATATGAATAATAGCCGGGGTATTATCACCTGTGTTTTTTCTGGTAAAAGGATGGCACGCCGAGTTCCTTAAATATCCGTCTTTATACCCCTGCCTCACTCCCTCGTTGATCGCCTCGTTTACATCACCGTCTGTTATGTGGACATCCTGGCCAATTTCTATAAATACAACCGCAAGCCCACAATCTTGGCATATTGGAGCCTTCTCTTCCCGAGCAATCCTGGCATTTTCTTTCAGTTCCTTGAGGACCTCTCTTCCCTGTGCTGATTCCTCAACTTCGATTGCCTTGTCAAAGGCACGCAGAACATCATCACCAAGGTTATAATTTGCATCTATGCATAAATCCCTTACCACCTCGATGATCTTTTTCGAAGAAATCTCTCTGACCATAATTTTGTCTCCTCAGGTTTTGGAGGGTTGCTATTAGATTAGACCGCAGATCTTCGCCCTGGCCCATACCTGGAATGCAAAGATTAGTTATAAAAGCCAAGCTCTGGCGTTAATAGTAAAGCAGGCTTATGTGCCTGCTATCTCGAGCCAGGGCAGGCAGATACATGCAGATAATAATTTCTTGTTTCTTAATCTAAAAAATCTGTGGTAACCTGCCCGCCACCCAGAAGGCGTATCTGCGCCCAAAATGGGATTTTCTATGCTATCGAGGAATCCTAACCTGCCATAGTCTTCTCATCTCCATGATTTCCTGTCTTCCGGCGATTCCCCAGAGATTATTGATATATGATATTTCGTTGGTCTTATGACCCTCTTTTCCTTGAATATAAGAGTCTTTTTTATGGGATTCCGCTAGTTTTACATCCCCCTTTTTTGCCATGCCTGCTCTCCTTTTTCTTGTCTCTAAACTGGAATATTCCCATGTTTCTTGGCCGGTCTTGTTTCCCTTTTTGTAGTAAGTATCTTCAAGGCATCTATGATCCGAGGCCGTGTATCCCGTGGTAAGATGACCGCATCGACAAATCCCCGGGAGGCAGCGATATATGGATTGGAGAAGAGATTGCGATACTCGGTAATCTTTTCTTCTCTTTTTGATTGTGGATCAGATGCTGCCATGATTTCCCTTCGATGAATAATCTCGGCTGCTCCCTCAGCTCCCATAACAGCAATCTCAGCTGTAGGCCATGCCAACACATAGTCACCCCCCAGATGCTTGCTGCACATAGCAAGATATGATCCTCCATAATCTTTTCTTGTTATTACGGTTACCTTTGGTACAGTAGCCTCGCTGTAGCACCATAAGAGCTTGGCGCCGTGCCGTATGATACCGCCCCATTCCTGGTTACTTCCTGGCAAATAACCCGGTACATCCACTAAGGTGAGAAGGGGAATATTAAAGGCATCACAGAATCTGATGAACCTTGTTGCTTTGTCCGAGGCATTTACATCAAGACAACCTGCCAGAAACCGTGGTTGATTTGCAATAATCCCTACTGTTTTTCCATCGAACCTGGCAAAACAGATAACCATATTTTTTGCATAATGCTCATGTGGTTCAAAAATCTGGCCATTATCTACTATGGAAATAATAATATCTTTCATGTCGTAAAAGGCCTTTGGATTATCAGGGATAATGCTATCAAGCAGGGGGTCGGTCCGATGAGGGTCGTCCCCTAAGGTCACCACTGGAGGATCTTCCATATTATTTGATGGTAAGTAGCTCAGCATCTCTCTGATCCTTTCTATGCACTGAGCATCACTATCGCATGCAAAATGAGCCACCCCACTTTTGGTGTTATGGGTCATTGCCCCTCCCAGGTCTTCTGGACTTATTTCCTCACCAATGGTTGTCTTGATTACCGCTGGACCAGTAATAAACATATAGCTACTTTTTTTTGTCATAAATATCCAGTCGGTCATAGCCGGAGAATACACGGCTCCTCCAGCCGTTGGCCCCATAATAGCCGAGATCTGAGGGATTACTCCAGATGCACATGAGTTGCGGTAAAATATGTCGCCGTATCCAGCGAGAGAATCGACACCTTCTTGAATCCTCGCTCCCCCGGAATCATTGAAACCAACAATGGGTGCTCCTGTCTTGAGAGCTAGATCCATAACCTTACATATTTTTTTGGCATGCATTTCTCCTAATGTACCTGCTACAGAAGTGAAATCCTGAGAATATGCGTAAACCAATCTATTATTCACCGTGCCGTGTCCAGTAACTACACCTTCTCCGGGAATAAATGTTTTAGACATGTCAAAGTGAGTACAACGATGCCTGACAAACATATCAAGTTCACGAAAACTATGAGGATCAAAGAGGGCCTCCAGTCTTTCTCTAGCAGTCAGCTTTCCTTTATCATGCTGCTTTTCAACCCCTTTAGCCCCACCCATAGCGAGTTCTTTTTCTTCTCTCTCTTTTAACTCTTGAAGCTTATTTTCAGTAGTATCCATTAGGACTCCTTTCCCCAATATCGAAATGTGATAGCTCACTATGTAGGGCAAACATAGTGGATTTGGCGATTAATCTCCGGTCCAGAAGGTATTTACTTCTGCTCTCTCAGATGTAGGTCCTACAACCTCGAGGTCTTCTTTATTTCTCCGATAAATAGGGAACCGCACTTTCCCTCATTGATATGTCGCGAAAGAAAGGCGCCCCTGCAACGGTTGCATAAAAAAACCCTGATGCCCTTTGTATTGAGCTATTACCCTAGGATTTTATTTGTATGACGGCAAAGTGTTTAGTCAAATCAAGTTCACCCCGCCATCCTGGCTATCTCTGTAAATCCTTTCGGATCATTGACAGCCATTTCTGCCAGGATCTTTCTGTCTAATGCAATACCTGCCTTTTTCATGTTCATGATCAATTTGCTGTAGGAAAGCCCATTCTCTCTGGCGGCTGCATTAATCCGGATAATCC
>JAWOBA010000088.1:0-3619 GCA_046498285.1 Desulfatiglandales bacterium
ATTGATTCTGGAATTTTGCCAGCAGGATTTAGTTTAGAAACTCTTGCGGACGAAGGAAAGAAACAGTCTTACCGTTACGCGAACTTTATTATTACCGCTTTTAACGGTGTGATTAAAGCGGTTAATTATGTGATTGCTTCCTTTGTGGAAATGAACAACACGCTGCTCGAGGGGCTACAGGCGTTCGGTCTGTATACCGGCTTATCAAGCTTAGAGTTTACGCCTATCGCAACAATCCCCGAAGTTCAGCCGTTTGATTTTATGCAGTTCGAAGAGGTTGACGTGTCCGGCATGGGAACCGGGGGCGAGGAGCGCCGATTTGCGTCACAGATAGAACAGGCTCAAGCTAACGCTGAAGCGGCCTCACTATTGCCCGGTAACTTTAGGGGCTCGCAAGTTCCGCGCATGGCTGAGGGTGGAATTGTCGATCGTCAAACTTTGGCAATTATTGGTGAGGCGGGTCCTGAAGCAGTTATCCCGTTAGACACGGTTGCTCAAGTTAGTTTGTTGTTATCAATAAGCACCTTCAATGGAGTGAAATCTTTCAATCTTTTTTTTATTCTAACGGGCATAACCAATTCCAAATCCTGTTTTTCATAAGGCAATTGCTTGCCTTCTATATCTAATTTTGCAAATTCCCCGGCGAGTTTTGATTCATCCTTCAACAAATTTTTGATATATGCTTGATTCGACAGATTTTCTATCAGCGCAATCTCCTCTGGTAAATATATTAAATCTTTATTCACTTTTGAGTTTCCGTGCAATCTCCTCAAAATTTGTTTCAATCTCCTATAAAACTGCTCCGATGTATTATTAGTGCGATGGGGGAAGATTGTTTTTGTTTCTCCCTGGATGTTGACTTGTATTCCTCTCGCAAATATTTTGTCCCAATATTTTTCCAAATGCGTCACCACTACCTTTAATTTTGGCAATTTCTTTATTTCAGAGTCTAACTCTCCGATGTACCCTTTCAAATTGGTTTCCACCTGTAAAAGCTCACTTTGGTTCTTTATTTTTCCCTGGTCGTTCAGCCCTTTTTTGTCACCAGGCATGGCTATCCGCATAATCTCACGGAGCCTGTCGAAATGCTCTATATGGATCTCAAGGGCTTCAACTTCTTTGGCCAGTTCATCATCAGACAACATGCTTGAAAGCACTTGTTTAATTTTATGAAATCTGCATTTCTTCAAAACCTCCTGCCCGAAAAAACCGAGTCTTTCAATTTCCACCATCTGCTCATAGGTGAGTTTCAGGTTTTTGTAATATGCGAACTTAGGCCTGTCAAAAGGAAACCCGTAACCGTCCCCATTATTCTCCCAGGATTTCAGTTCCAACAAAAAACCATAAAGCATTCCTGTTAGCTGATCGGAGGAGCTTTGTTCAGATTTATCATACCGGAAGAACAGGTTGCGAGCTGCTTCCCGGCTACCGGTTTGTTTTTCGATAGCTTGAACCTGATAGCGGATATCTGCATATATCTTTTTATCTGACAACATTTTTTTTATCCGCTGGTACACTTCGCCCAAAAGGTCCTTGCCAATATCCCGCAGTAAATGGAAGTGGCATATCACCCTTGCGGCCTGTGGAAAAACCGTGTCCAATGCGTTATTGATACCTCTGCCCATATCGTGGACGCAACACAGGGGGACACCAAATAGTTGCAACACTTTCCCGAAAGCCTTTTCGAGGTCCGCCTGGTTCTCACTTGCCATTTTCTGGCTGTAGAGTACAAAGCTACTATTACCATCTATACACGTCAGCAGGTGGGGAGCACGGCCTTCACAGGTCGAATCGACATATAAGATGTAGCCGCCCTGACTCTCCAGGTAGTTGTTGATGGTACCAGCGTGCAGATAGTGAAACTTGCCCAAATAATGAAGGAAACTATATGCCATCCTTCTCACCTGGGTATCCGATATGGCAATGCCGCAATCATCCTTGAAAAATTGGCTTATCTCGCCTATTTGTTTCTTCTCTCTGTACCGCATCAGGCCAACTTGCACCAGGCAGGAATAAGAATAGTTGCTGCCTTTTTTTACCAACATGGGCAACTCTTCTGAACCGTGCCATGCATCGCAAGACCGGCACTGTTTTATGTGTTCCTTTACTTTTACACTGCCATAACCGGCAATAAAAACAGACCGTGTTTTGACTTTCTTTACCACCAGGGATCCGGAACAGGAAGGGCAATACACATGCTCACAAATAAAATGCAGATTTGGCAAGCCCGGTAATACCGATGATAAGCTGTAGCCTTCACATATTCCGGACAGAATCCCTGACAAACAATGCAAGGCGTCTATTTGAAGGCAGTTTTTTTTAGCCCGTAATGAGATATAACAGCCTCTATATCGGAAATGTCTACCTCTAATTGCTTGTTGTTTGTCCGCAGCCTGTGAAGCACCTCGCCCTGGTCGGGTCTTTCACATGAAATGATCGCTACCAGTATGGCGATAATGGTATCCTTTTTCGGCAAAGCACTCTTTTGGCCTTTACCAAGGCTGAGTATCATTGATCGGCGTGCTTCTTGCTGAGATAAATAGAGCGATGGGGCAGTAGTGTAATAAACATATTCTTTCCCAAGCTTTTCCCGGATTATCAGTTGCTTCTCAGACTGTATCCGAAGCAAATCACTTACCCTCACATGCAGTATGGTTGCCAGTTCTTTAGTGGTATAACCCGCCTTGCTGTTTTTCACCAGCACCCTGCACGTGGTGGACAGGCTCCCGTGCCGGGAAAACAGAACTCCTTGCCAGGCCCAAATGCCATACTTATCAAAATCTGCAAAACTTGACAAAGTATAGAACCTGGAGTTGTGGTTATAAGAAACCAGTAACTTGATTTGATGTATCCGGCGGCGTAATGTCGCTTCGCTGCAATTGCATATAGAAAACATACGCTCAAACGTACAGATCTTGTTTTCAGCCGTGTAGCATCCAAGGATAGTTTTGGTTAAAAGATCGTCTTTCATTTGATAAAGTATAGATTATAAAACCCAAATATATCATTTTAAATCTATACTTTATCATTTTTGAAGCCTAAATTTCAAAGAACTGATAAAAAACAGTGCTAAAAACACCGAGAATTGCCTATATTTAGATGAAAATCGAATATCGACCGATTGTAAACCATTAAAGATTAATGCGTTTACCGAATTTGGCGGTAATAGATTTTTTTTTAGTTTATCCGTTTCATTGGGGCAGGATAGCGCTTGTCATAAATCAACTGAGGGTACCGATTTCTGGTTTGGGATCATGCAAAATATTGGTAACGATGAGGAACATTATGTAGAGATCACTGTTACCGCCCGGGAAACAACAAAATTTAGAATTACGGTTGGTGCGGAAGAATATAAATTTAGCGAAGAGTACACCGTAATAGCCAATAGTTCCATACAAATAAAAATTCCCTGGGAGTTAGTCGAGACTAACGGTTCGGAAGAAATTCAAGAAAAGGCTGTCCATCTTACCTCTGAAAAACCTGTTAATGTTTATGCATTAAACTGGGAACGCAATACTTCTGATGCCGCATTGATATTTCCTGTTGAATCACTTGGTAAAGAATATTTCGCTATGTGTTATTATCCCGATCATATAGAAGGGGAAGATAGAAGTAATAG
>JAWOBA010000121.1:0-20276 GCA_046498285.1 Desulfatiglandales bacterium
TGGATCCTGCATTAAATAATCAACCATCTGGGCAAAATCAACATTAAGCCGATTCCCGATTCCCACTATTTTGCTAAAACCTACACCATTTCTTAGAGCCAAAAATGATATAAGGTGGCACATCCCCCCACTCTGGCTTATAAATCCAATGCTACCCTTTTGTAACAAAGAAAACTCTGGGGTAAATGAGGCATTAAGATTGGCATGTAAATTTATCATCCCAAAGGTATTAGGACCGATAATGGGTATATGCTGTTTATTGACAAGCCTTGCAATCTTTTGATGAAGCTCTTCACCTACTGGATCATCAATTTCCTTGAACCCTGCCGTAATAAGAACTATGGCCTTAATACCTTTTGCCAAGCATTCTTCCAGAATTGTTGGAACCATCTTTGCTGGCAGTACCACTATAGCCAGATCAATTTCATAGAGAAATTCCGATATGGAAGGAAAAGTTTTTATACCCATAATTTCTTTTAAGCCTGGATTAATAGGAATAATCCTGCCTGGGAAGCCCCCCGAATTCAGGCTCTTCATTACATGAAACCCAAGTTTGTCTTCCTTTTCAGATGCACCTATAACTGCAACTGATTTTGGATTAAAGAGAACATTCATGTTTTGTTTTTCTATATGCATAGCTGTTTCAGTTCTCAGGTTCAATATCTGGCCGCCTGCCAGCAGGATTCATAATTAGGTAAATTTATCTATGCTATTCACAGTCAAACAATTCAATACCGTGTATCAAAGATGGGTATTTTTCGTCACGCTCCCCAGGACACCAGGAGAAATGAACTCTATTGCAGAAGGAACATCAGAACAATCTAATAAACCCTTTGTCATCTCATTGCTCAAATCATTCAGTGTATCCTTATCAAGATTTACACCATGCTCAATCTTAAGCAACACAGGAGGATCTATCTTAGGCGGTGCGGACTTGAGCACAATCCTCATGGCATCAGTAACATTAGAGGTGAAGACCTTTGCATAACCCCTATTGATCTGAAGACGATGGGCTTTTTGAGGATGGTGAAAATCGCCAGGTTTTTCAATGGTCTCAAAGTATATTTAAGGAGTGGGGTTTTCCGCCCTATTGAGAGAAATGAGTACCCCCTCTCCAACAACGCCTTCTTCTAAAGGGATAGGTTGACGTGTTTCTGGATCAATAAGATCAGCCGTGCATATAATCAGCTCAGGGGGAACTTCATGTAATCCCATGCATTTGTTAACTGCTCATTCAAATTTTTCATGCGAAAGGGCTTCAACTCTATCATTCATTAATCTTTCTATAGCTCTATTCCGGATGTCAATCTTTTTTTCCATACCCTAGCCTAAAAAATAACTAATATTTTTTTCGTAACAAGGACAGGGACCATGCTGCTAGCTCAAGGGTCGGATATATCATTATTCTCTTTTTAGACTCAAATCTTTTGCTGATCTCCTCAGGATTCGGCCCATAAATCCATGCCACTACAGGCTTGGGAGGCAATTCCTCCACAATCCCATTAAGGGATTCCGATACCTCCAGAAAGGAAAACTCTGGCAGCATAGGGGCAATAGCTATGCATATAACAGCATCTACCTGCGGGTCATTCATAACCGCCTTGAGTGCCACCGAGTATGTTTTGTGGGTTCCATGCTTCATAACAGCCGGCCATATATCAAGGGGGTTTCCGAGCGGCATCCAATCAGGCGAAAGCTTAGCTACCTTTTGAATTGTTTCAGGGGAAAGAGCAGAAAGCTGAAGATTATATCTTGCCAATGAATCGCTGACCATAATACCAGCGGCTCCGCTAAAAGTGATTACAGCAATCCTATTCCCCTTTGCAGGTGGAAGGTTAAGCAAGGTCTTAACTGCATAGATCATCCGCCCATCATCTTCCAGAAATACTATGCCAGCTTGCTTTAAAGAAGCCTTGTATACCTGGTAATTGCCAGCCATGGTACCACTATGAGATAGAGCTGCCTTGGCACCTGTTTCGCTGCTACCGGTTTTGAGTATAATAATCGGTTTTTTCTTGACTACCTTTTTAGCCAGGGAAAGAAAATCCTTTCCCTTGGTTAAACCTTCCATATGAATGGCAATGATCCTTATGTCTGTGTCGCTCCCTAAATACTTGAGGGCTTCATAAAACCCGATATCACTGGCATTGCCGATATCAATACCCTTGCCTATGGCTCCGCTAAACTGCTGAGAACCTACAAAAAAGATTCCTGACTGACATATTAAACCAACAGGAGTTTCCTCTTTAACAAGAGGCATGAATGAAGTGGTAAAATTGTTAAAGTTATTAAGCACTCCAAGAGTATTAGGGCCAAGAACTCGAATGCCATCTCGTTTTGCAATCTCAATTATTGCTCGCTGTATCTCTTTTCCCTGTTTGTTCGCATCTGCAAAGCCCTGATTTACTATGATTGCAGCCTTAATACGAGCAGCGACACAATCTTTAAGGATATCTATGGTATCCTCTCGGGGAACACTAATAACCGCGAGATCTATTTTTTCCTTCACTGCGTTGATGTTTGGATATACTTTTTTACCGAGAATCCTATTCGCCTTTGGATTAATGGGAAAAATCTTTCCAGAAAACCCAAATTCAACCATGTTTTCCATGAGATTGAAAGACCCTGGCCCACTCTTTCTGCTTATACCAATCAGGGCGACACTTTCAGGCTCCATAAAGTTTCTCATAAGCAACCTATCTTATTGTTTGAGCATTCAACTACCAAAAAAAGTAGCCACTCTGGTTCATACTCGCTGGTAAGTTACATAAAAACAACATTAATGCAGACCATTATCAAACTTATTCCTATAATGCCTCCAGGAAAAGGCCAAGACCTTCAACGCATCATCTGGTTCTGTGAATATGGAAAAATCAGCAGCCTTTTTCATCTTAAACCACTCGGAGGAATCTGATATGAGGCATAAGGCAATCGGCTTTTCATAACGGATGGATAATTCCTTCGCAGAGATTATAAGATGTTTGGTAGTTATATCATCAATGCCCGGAAGGTAGGAATGTGAAAACAAGACTCCGTTAATCTCCCTTTCCCGTAATGCTCGCTCCAGAACATCTCGATAGAAGTTAAGATCGAAAACGTCCCCAAGATCAAGGGGATTGGTCATTCGTATCACCCCAGCCCTTGCACCCTGTTTCACGTGGCTTAGAAAATCTTGAGAGAAAGGTATTATGTTGAAACCGTACTTTTGGGCTGCGTCAGCTGCCATTACCGCACTTCCGCCTGAACGAGATATAATTGCTAAATTTTCCCCCTTCATCAATGGGAGATTAAATACTTTAAAGGCATTAATCAGTTCCTGAAGTGTAAAAACCCTGTGTATACCAGCCTGGCTTAATACCGATGATGTAACCTCATCATCGCCGGCAAGTGCCGCGGTATGAAATCTGGCAATCTGGTTGCTTTCTTTCGTGGTATTTGATTTTAACACAATGACTGGTTTCCTCGTTGAACGAGCTAAATCTATCAAGCGCCGTCCATTGGAAATACTTTCAAGGTAAAGGCCTATTGTCTTCGTTCCTGGATCGGATATCAAAAACTCAAGATAATCATTCTCATTTAAATCAAGCTTATTCCCCATGCTGATGAGCTTTGTAAAGCCTATGTTTTCACATGAAGAAAGTCGTATACTATAATTTACCATCCCTCCACTCTGCGCAACAAATGATATGGTGCCAGCCTTTATTTTTTCCTGATCAAGTGGCACAAAGGGAAGAACTAACCCATTTTCAAGATTAATAATGCTGATACAGTTTGGCCCTACTAACCTGATATGATTTTTTCTTGCAATAGAAATAATATCTCTTTCCAGTGTTCTGTTTTCATCAGAAAATTCACTGAAACCTCCCGACTCTATCACGGCATAATGGATACCCTTTTTACTACAAAGCTCGAGCGCTGCAGGTATATACAAAGCAGGTATGAGAAAAACAGCCATATCCAAGCGCGCATTTATCTCCTCAATCCTTGTGAAAATGGTTCTACCATTCAAATTACCACCATCCTTCCCTACAAGGTAAAGAGGACCATCAAAATGAAACCGTTGTAAATTTTCAACAATGTTTTTACCTAAATTAGTCGGTGTGTTAGAAACGCCGACCACCATGACACTTTTGGGATAAAATAGTTTGTGCACTAAAAAATAATCTCCTCACTCAACTACTACTAAATCTTGACTCATTTTCCCTCACCGATACATTGCTAAAAAGACAGTGTTCTTATACCTGTCATCTTAAAAAAGTTCATTTTCGTTATCGTGGTGACAAGGGTTTTCCGGGTTTTGTAAAGCTCTAATAATCTACCTCCTTAAATTTTCTCTCTTCGAGACATCCTGCAGAATATTTTACAAAGTGAACCTGATAATTTAGCTCTGTCATATATCATTTTTCGCTCAATGCACCCATTTCTGATGATATCTTCTTTGCAGCTTCCTTTACCATATCACCAAAATACTTCCTGTTTTCAATCTCAAAACTAAAAATCGGAGATGCTATACCAATACAGCCTGCAAGGTCTCCATGGCAATCATAAATTGGAGCTACAACCCTTCTCACTCCTTCACGTAGCTCCTGATCCTCAAATGCATAGCCATCTTTTATAACATCTGATAACTCAGCCTCAAGTCTGTCCGTATCTGTTATGGTATACTGGGTGACCATTGGTAGACCAATTTTTTGCAAAACATCCTTCCTCTTTTCCTTTACCATATGGGCAAGATATATCTTTCCGGCGGCAAGCGCATGGAAATAAGGATATGCAGAGCCTATTCGAGAAAAAAGGCGAACCCCCTCATTTCCCTCTATCTGATCAATCAGGATAAGCTGATCTTTGTCAAGAGTAGAAAGCTCTATCGTCTTTCCAGTCTTCAAAGCTAATCCCTGCATAAATGGCACTGCTATAGACTTTAGTTTAAGTTTATCTTCAAGCCTATTGCCCAGATATATAAGCTTCATTCCCAGCCGGTATAAACCTTTGCCTCCTGTCTTAGTAATCAATCCTCTGTCTATTAATATTCTCAGTATCCTGACCAATGATGGCCGGGGAATAGGGAGAGAGTTTAGGATTTCTGAAAAGGAGAGATCATGTTCATGAGATGCGATAAGATCTATAACATCGAGGGCCCTTTCAAGAGCAGGAACATGGTATATCTTAGCGGTCATGATTTAGAATCAGGGTTATTGCTAGTAGCTTTTTTCAGCAATATGAAAAGAATGATGAAATATTGAATGAATTATTTAGTATCATATATGATTAAAGCTATTTATTATATGAAACTATGCTAAGGAGAAGAAAATATCAAGAAAAAATGTATCATATTTGACAATAATTTTTTTAAGATATAATGTATCTGCTCAGATTCAACGTTGCGGGGTTCACGCCCGCCAGACGGCAGGCGGTGCGAACTCTATTTCGACATGGATGAAGAGTGTATATTGGCCATCACAAAGAAGCTAAATCTGAACAGTGAACCTGACAATCCAAATAGTTACGATATGTTTTACATTACTATTGATAAAATCCGATAGGTATATTGGCAATGAATGAAACCAACCATCGTCCCTGGGGATATTATTTGGTGCTTTCAGATGAATCCGATCATAAGGTAAAAAAAATCGTTGTATACCCTGACAAAAGATTGAGTCTTCAGAGACACAGGCACCGATCTGAACACTGGCATATTATCGACGGGAAGGCCCTTCTTACCCTTAATGACAAACAGGTCCCCCTCAAAAAAGGAATGTCTGCTGATATCCCTGCTGGCGCAGTCCATAGGATAAAAAATACAGGACTGGAAAATCTCGTCTTTATTGAAATACAGCAAGGAGATTACTTTGGAGAAGATGATATTGAGCGGCTTGAGGATGATTTTGGAAGGGTAGGCGTAAAAGACGCTTAAGGAGACTCAAAAAGATCCATAAAAGCAAATGTGGACACATCAAATAACCCCTTATCGCTTAGCTTGATATCTGGAATAACAAGTAATCCCATAAATGAAAGGGTCATAAAAGGTGCCCTTAGTTGTGAACCCAACTCTTTTGCGAAAGTGTCTATCTCTATATATTTTTTAGCTACATCTCGGTAATTTAAATCACTCATAATTCCAGCTATTGGTAAGGGCAAAACTTTCTCCGTTTCTCCGCACACAGCACTAAGCCCTCCCCTATTTTCAATGATTACATTTACTGCCCTACAGATATCGGCATCATCCACACCAACTGAGATTATATTGTGGGAATCATGAGCAATGCTTGAGGCAATTGCTCCTTTCTTGAGCCCGAAATTCTTTACAAAGCCTATCGATGGGGATGAATCCTTATATCTATTAATAACAGTTATTTTAAGTATGTCTCTTTCCGTATCCGAAACAACATAACCGTCAGTTACTTTTTTCTCATCCACAAGCCTATGCGTGAATAGCTCTCCATCAAATGCTTCGATTATACGTATCTTTCCATTTTTATCAGTAATGGCAAAATCATTAACCCGTTTTGCTTGTATGCTAAAATTATTAACTATCTTTTTGCTCGACTCCTCTATTAATGTCTTTCCGTTTTCAGCAACAAGCCTACCATTTATAAAGGTTTTGAATATATTAAAATCTTTAAGGTCATCAATTACTAAAAAATCTGCGGTATCGCCAACCTGCAGTAATCCCACATCCAGATTATAATGCCTGATGGGATTTAACGATGCAATTCTCAAAACATTCATTGTATCAATACCATAGTTAATGGCTCTTTTTACCATGTTATCAATATGCCCTGCTATTAAATCATTGGGGTGTTTGTCATCACTGCAAAACATACACTTGTTTGGATGTTCCCTTGCTATTGGGATTAACTCATCAAAATTTTTTGCCGCAGATCCCTCCCTTATCTGAATCTTCATGCCTGATCTGATTTTTTCAGATGCTTCAGATCTTGAAACAGACTCATGATCCGTTAATATCCCATAGGATATGTATTTCTTTAATTCTTCACCCCTTAGACCAGGCGCATGACCATCAATCACCTTTTTATACAATTTAGCCGAATCGATTTTTGCCATAACCTCCGGATCACTACTCAACACCCCCGGGAAATTCATCATCTCGCTGAGACACTTGACGTTATCCATCTTTAGAAGTTCTTTAACCTGATCAGCATCTATTCTCGCCCCAGCTGTTTCAAAAGGAGTAGCAGGGACACAAGAGGGAGCTCCCCAAAAAAATTTAAATAAAACGGAATCCCCATTCGTGATCATATATCGAACACCATCTATGCCCATCACATTACCAATCTCGTGCGGGTCGCTAACAGATCCCACTGTTCCGTGTATCACAGCTACCCGTGCGAACTCCATTGGAGTAAGCATGCTACTTTCGATGTGTATATGGGAGTCAATAAATCCAGGCACAAGATATGTTGAATAATTTGTATGCTCCTCAATAATCCTTGCTACTCTTCCGCCGGTAATTTCAATAGTTCCTGGATAGATCTTTCTTTTTACAATATCCACAATATTTCCAGATATTCGACTGATGGATTCCATTATTCTTACCTCTCAATTGAATAATTCCTATTGAGAAAATATTTAAAAGTAATGCAAATAATTGTCAAAGAAAAAGAATCCAGCATGGTCACCCTTAAATCGAAAAAAATGCATTCAAAATATAGCTGCATATAGGCCATCTTGTTTTTTAACAACACAGAAATATCTGCTGGAAATTAATAGCAATTTACTATATAATGTTTTTAAAAGTCATTTATTACCCAGAAAAGGAGGCTGACCTATGAACGAAGAAAAAACAGAAGAGAAAACAATCCAAGAACCCAAAGATGAAACCGAAACTATTAAAACACAGACCAATGTTTACACATTAACAAAGGCTGACCCGGTAAAGCGAATAATAGCATTTATCATCGATGCAGTGGCTTCTATGATAGTAAGCTTTATTCCTCTCGTCGGGGGCATTATCGGTGCCCTTTATATGCTCCTGCGAGATGCCTTACCCATCGAGGCACTTGAGTATCAAAGTATTGGGAAGAAATTGATAAAATTATCAGTCATTAATACTGAAGATACAACATCTAAAGTAGATTATGCTCTGTCTGCAAAAAGAAATTGGATGTTTGCGCTTGGTCCCATTATGTTGTTTTTCTTGTTTATACCAATTCTGGGCTGGATCATTGATATCTTCCTTGGAATCGCTATTTTGATTTTGGTTATTATTGAAATTGTTAAAATCTTTACCGATGAAAAAGGACTACGATTAGGCGATAAGATGGCAGGTACAATGGTGATCGAGAAATAGATTCCTAGTCTATATGAGATATCGAAAAAAAGCTTTTTCAAAACTGATGAATGGAACAACGTGAAGAAAATCATCCTACTGGCAGAAACAATCTTTTGAGGAGCGCTCTTATCGAAAACGACGTGTGAGCTAGTGGATATACAGCAGGCTCCAGCCTTTCAAACGGGCCCTGCCTCGAATAAGACACTAGTTGTTCTGGTTCGAGTGCCTTAACTCCCTTTACATTCTTTCCTTTGATCACCGTCATAAAGGCACCCATTTCAATTGCAATATTAAACATATGCTCGAGTGCGAAAGCCAAGGGGATTTGAAGCCGTTTTAGTTCCTCCACAGCATCAAATTTAAGCACGTAATAAAATTTTTCCAACCTCAGAGTTGCTTCCACATCTTTCAGCCAGAAATGTGGGTACTCGATACAGATATGCCTCCAGATTGTTTCATTGTAGAAATGGCGGTGCCCGAGAACGAATGCTTCGTTTGACTTTAGGTAGGGAGTCCAGATCTCAAAGGTTGCGCCTTCTACAGAAACACGGATCAGTTCCTCGAGGGCTTCTTTTGGAGAATCAATATGTTCGAAGAAGTGATTCGAAAACACTTCATCTCCTGTATCGTCTTGAAGTGGGATCTTTTCGCTCGTAATATCAAGTACAAAATCAACCCCTTCGGCAGGGATGATATCTATACCAATAAAACCTTCTTTTTTTTGTCCACATCCGATATCTAGTTTTAACATCAAGGCACCATTGAAAGAACACAACCAAGCAATAAATTGTGGTGAGCAAAACCTCATTTTTTGTGAATTGACTATTATATCTGTTTCAGTATTGTCAAGTTTTTTAGGTAAAATTTCCCTCTGCCAATTTCTAAGGAAAAACAGATTCTTACGACAAATAATAAGAGTATCTTGGTTCCAAAACGACTTGACAGGATAGTATCAACGAGATAGGCTTTTTGTTACTGAGTTGCCAGGGATAGAAAAGAGTCAAACGGGGATTTGACCCCTGTTTGACCTATCCTATCTTGTCAAGTCGTCTCGGTTGATTTTTTGTCTGGACAATTGGGTCCACCTTAGATTAAGGTATGAATCATATCTACATGGAAACCGGCATAGCGGATCACCTCGTTAATGTGTCGAGGAATATAATCCCTATTGATGAAATTATCTCTCATATTTTAAAAACGTAGAATGTTATCAAAACGACCTTTTTTCTTAAGCGCCCTTCACATCTTTGTTTTAAATAGTTTTGTAATCGGACAACCGCTGTTTGATTTGCTCTCAAAAAACGCAGAATTTTTAATCGCCCACAAGACAACACCGATAGACATTTTTTCCCTTATACTCGTTTTGTGTATTCTGATACCAGCAATTTTTATTATTTTGGAGTTTCTGGTTGGAAAGATCCATCCAAATCTAGGAAAATATTGTCATAGCTTTTTCATCGGTATTTTTCTTTCTGCCATCGCTTTACAGATATTAAACCGCGTGGTTGAATTTCCGGGGATAATTCTGGTTGCAGGGGCCATCGTACTAGGTGCTGTAGGGGTCTCTCTATATATTCGTTTCAGTTCTATACGGCTATACCTCACTATCCTATCACCCGCAATATTAGCTTTTCCTATCTTATTTGTATTCAACTCACCGGTTCAAAAAATTATATTTCCAGATCAACATACTTCTGTAAGTTCGGTAAAGGGAGTTGATCTACCTCCCATTATCATGGTTATATTCGATGAATTTCCCATATCTGCGTTGATGGATGAACATCGCCAAATAGACCCCGTTCGGTATCCCAATTTTTCAAAACTGGCACAGACATCCTACTGGTTTCGTAACTATACTACAGTCGGTGAACGGACTACCGCAGCACTACCATCAATACTTACCGGTATCTACCCTAGGAAGGATCGTCTCGCCACATCAATGGATTATCCACACAATCTCTTCACTTTCCTAGATGGTGCTTACGACATGGTCTCGCACGAACCAGACACGATGATTTGTCCAAGCAGCATATGTATACGAAAATCGGATATTAATAACAATACTGAAGGGTTACGATCTGTATTGTTGGATTTGTCGGTGGTATATCTTCATATTCTTCTTCCGCCAGATCTGGCAAGAAGTTTCCCCCCCGTTTCTCTCGCCTGGACAAATTTTTTACGCAATACACGGAAATCAGATGATCAAGGAAAGGAGAAAAAACATGCAAAGTGTTGGTACGGTGCATATGATCGTGGAGAAGTTTTCAACAGATTTGTAAACACTATTGATGTGGCTAAAAAGCCCAACCTCTATGTCTTTCACAGCCGGTTACCACATATACCCTGGGAATACCTGCCCTCAGGAAAATTTTACAAACATCCCGGCTTGGACACACCAGGTTTGAATTATAAGACTGATCTTTGGTGTGGTAATGAATGGCTGGTAATTCAAGCCTATCAACGGCACCTGCTTCAGATCGGTTTTATGGATAAATTGCTTGGATCTCTTATAAAGCGTCTTAAGTCTATTGATCTCTATGATAAGGCATTGATTATCATCACTGCAGACCATGGTATTAGCTTCTGGCCAAATCAAACCCGCCGATTAGTTTATAAAAACAAACCCATGGACATCATGTCTGTTCCCTTTTTTATGAAGATACCCCACCAGGAGAAGGGAGAGATAATGGACCGTAATGTGGAATCGATTGATATCTTGCCCACGATCTCCCAAATAATAAACATGTCCCTACCTTGGAAAGTTGATGGGGAATCCATGCTTAACAATACCAAACCTGATCGAGGTAAAAAAATCATTTACAATTATCGCTATGAAAAATTTGTATTCAATGATACCAAAGACTTCTACGAATCCGGCTTGGTACGCAAGCTTTCGATTTTCGGTTCAGGATCAAAGTCCTACGGACTATACAATATCGGACCCCATGTAGAGCTTTTCAAGCGACACATCAGTGACATCAACGTGGCTGAAAAATCAGATATTACAATAAATTTTAATAAGGACTTCTTCTATACAAATATTGACCTTGAATCCAGTTTTATACCAATCCAAATTCGAGGAAATATTCACTTTGAAACCGAGCGCACCGGTCCCCTGGACTTTGCTATTAGCATTAACAATGTGATTTATGCAACCACAAAATCTTTTGCCCATGAAAAAAACAGAGCTCAATTCTCGGGTATAGTCCCGGAATCTGCATTCCGTATGGGGAAAAATGACCTCAATATCTTTTTGATATCAAAAAATAATGGAGAATTCCTGTTAACCCCTTGTAATCATAACCTCCCGCATACCTTTTCCCTTAAAAAGAGTAAGAAACATGGTGAAGTTATCATGGACGGGAAAAAAGCTATTCCTGTTGTTTTAAAAAAAATAAAGGGACGTGTAGATTCATCAGGAATCAAAAAAGATCGGATTTTTTTCCAAGGATGGGCCGCAAATGTGCTAACCTCTCAAAGCGCAGATCATATTGTGGTCTTTATAAACGGCGAATTTCTCTTTTCCTCTGAGCCATCCATAGAACGGCCAGATGTAGTAGCGTACTTTAAGGATACTCAATTAAAAATATCCGGCTTTTCCTTTTCATTTCCACTGTCTAGTATTAAGAAATTTAAGCAGCCGAAAATACGATTATTTGCAGTATCCAATAATATTTCTTCGGAATTGTCTTACCATCAAAAGTATAGGTGGAATTAAATGCTCACAATCCAGTTGTTCCAAATTCATTACTGGTCAAGACGATGTTTTGTAAGCAACCAGAATATTCGTGTCTTTTGATTTATTTGAGTTTCATTTACTACAATAACCCTTATTCTATATAGCATCAGACGGAGGACTTTATGAAAGAAAAAATCAGATATATGGTAATAGCGATCGTGACGTGTTTTTTGATACTGCCCACCAACAGAGCCTTTGCATACCTTGATCCAGCTTCCGGAAGCATGATCATACAGGCTCTCATAGCAGGTATTGCTGCAGTAAGTGTGTCGATTGGTGTATTTTGGGGGCGTATTCGATCATTTTTCAGGGGTAAAAAGAAAGAAGAGGAAAAATCGGATGCCGAGTGACCCAGGCTCGTTTAGGGATCCCTCGGGGAGTATCTTTAGAAAAAACGGGAAAATCTATAGAAGTATATACAAGGCCGGTGTTAGAGATTTTGAAGCTGCACAGGCTTCAGGCGTCTATGACCAGCTTATCAAATCGGGCATACTGCTCCCATTCCAAGTGATAGATACCCCTGAATTTGCACCTGATGCTACCATCCACTGCCTATCACATCCTCGGCTTCCCATGATCAGCTATCCATGGGAATGGCCCTTTTCTCTTCTTAAGGAGGCAGCCTTAATCCACCTAGAAGCCATGGAGCAACTTATTCCATTGGGATTCTGGCTTCGGGATGCCAGTGCCTTCAATGTCCAGTATTCCGGCAAGCGCCTATGCCTTATCGACACCTTGTCAATTGGCCCCAAACCCCCTCAAAGTCCATGGGTTGCCTATGGACAATTCTGCTCACATTTTCTAGCTCCCTTGGCCATGGCTGCTTATTGCGATGTCCGCACCCTTTCACTATGGCGGAGCTACATGGACGGTTTTCCGTTGGACATGGCAGCTAAGATGCTGCCATTTTGGCGCCGATATCAACCGGGGCTTCTCATGCATCTAACCCTTCATGCAAGATTCCAAAAGACCTCAGATCGAAAAGAGGATATTAGCAAAACAAAGCCGATAAAAAGATCGGCCGTCAGTGATCAGGGCCTGCTCGGTATTATCCGTTCCCTCAAAACAACTATTAAGGGCATAAAATGGCAACCTGTTTCGAACATCTGGGATAGCTATCAGGATATCAGAACTTACAAATACGAGGATGTCACCAAAAAATCTGAATTCGTAGATCGGGTGGTTGGCAAACTGAAACCTAAATTGGTCTGGGATTTAGGGGCCAACACCGGCGAATTCTCCTTCATAGCAGCCGCCAAAGGATCTTTTGTGGTAAGTCTTGAAGAAGATTCTGCCTGCACTGAATCTATTTACCAACGGGTTTCTAAAAATGATACCCAATCGGTACTGCCATTAACCATGGATCTGTCCAATCCATCCCCGAATTTAGGTTGGAATAACTCAGAACGTGCGAGTCTTCAAGCTCGAGGACCTGCAGATCTTTTGTTGGCTCTTGCTCTAATTCACCACCTTGTACTTTCGCGCTATGTGCCCTTAAAGATGGTTGCAAAGTGGTTTGGGCAGCTCTCGGAGTATCTTATTGTTGAGTTTGTGCCCCCAGAGGACCCCATGGTGAAAAAGCTCCTGATCAACCGGTATGATGACCATCATCCATATAATCTAGAGACATTCAAATCCAGTTTTGGTGATATTTTTCACTTCATTGATCAAACCACATTGCCCAATGGTCGGATACTGTTTTTTTGTAAACGCATACAGTAGATAACCTATACGATCATGCCATGAAAACGTAGAAAAGATCATAAATAATAAATAGCCTTTTTATCCCATCCCTTGCCTCTTTCAGCATTTCTATCTAATTTCTCACCCTTAGGTAACGCTAGAGATCAAAATAGTAGATAGCTCATATACTATCCACCAACTGAAAATAGGATTCCCCTAGTCGATTGACTAGCCAGAAATGCATGAATGATTATTAGTTTCAACAACAGGCAGGATAACACCCCCCGATGGAATAATGTGGACTTCAGGCTTGGAAGAGCAAGTGGCTTCACTCAGACCAAATGCCTGCTCAAGGTCATCAGCATATAGGAAGCCCATTTTTTCACCACTTATTCTCGGAATGTCCTTTGATACGAGGATTATCTTAAACCGATGCTGAAGAGCAAGAGTCAATCCCAATGCCATATTGAAATCAATTGCACCACCTTCCATAATCAAACGATTATTCTCAAAATGTTCCACAACTCCTTCTAAGAGATTATGCCCATATTTTGAGTGGAAATTTTCAAAACTTTTAATAAACTCATCGGGAAAATTCCCCATACAATCAGCAGCTAAAATTATGCAACCACCTTCTTTTGTTACCATTGAGGCAGGGACAAGAGGTTTTACAATTTGGGGACCTTCTGCATAAGGAAAGGAGGTTATGATTGTCAAGTCAGCCTTCCTGGAAAATTTTTGAGAAATTATGGCCTTGCTTAGCTCAATCCCTGCAAGATGAGCGTAAACAGGATCTCCTGAGACGAGATCATACGCCTGATCCTTTTGATCAAGGATGTTATTTATTACATAATTGAGATTTGCCAAGTGGGCGATTGCACAGACCTCTTCATAGAAACTATTCCCTTTCATCTTTCCAAGCCCGGTCCCTTCTTGAAATGTATATTTAAAATGATGCTCCTGGATAGCATCAAAATCTGCAACACCCGGAAAGAGGATCTTCCCTCCGCCGCCAAATCCGTTCATGGGATGCGGGAATATGGAACCGATGCCAATCCTAAATGTCGCCTCATAAACTTTTCGATTTATCTTTACTTCCCGGCCTGTCTTGAGCTTTCCGATAGGAACTAAGTCCGAAGCATAACAGTCGTGGTTAACAAACTCATATTGCTCCAAAAGCTCCCTTCCAAATGTGGTCTCTAACTCCGCTGCTGTGAGACCTCGATGAGTGCCAACTGATATAATAACCGAAATATTTTCTCTGTGAACAGAGAGATGGTCTAGTTCTTCCATCAAGGCCTCAAGGATGAGTTTCTTGGGGGAAGGACGGGTCAAATCCTCAACGATAATAGCTATTCTGTCAGAAGGAGAAAGACTGTCTTTTAAGCTCCGCGAGTGTATTGGGTTTTTCAGAGCATTTTTAGTAAGGTCTCTCACATTTCTTCGTGTGGAATAATCGTTAAATTGAGCAAAGGTGAGTACCTTCCATTTAGGCGGAATTTCAAAGTAAATTTTCTGATGCTGGTAAAAAATGAAGGCCTTTTCCATTTCTTTCGGAATAAAAAAGGATTTAAACGAGCAGGTATTTTTTCCTTACTTCTTCATTTTCTCGTAAGTCCTTGATGCTGCCCTGATACCTAATGACGCCATTATCAATAATATAACCGCGATCGCTAAGTTTTAAAGCAAATCTGAGATTCTGCTCTGCTAATAATACCGTCAGACCTTTCTCTCGTAATCGGCTGATCTGCTCTTCCACTATCGTTACAAATAATGGCGCCAGACCTTCAGCAGGCTCATCAAGCAGCAAAAACTCCGGATTTGTCATCAGGGCCCGGGCAATGGTCAACATCTGTTGTTCGCCTCCACTTAAAAATCCTGCCTTGCGGGTATCAATAGTTTTTAATGGTTGAAAAAGATCATAAATAGCCTCTTTATCCCATCCCTCTCCTTTTTTAGCCTTTCTCTCTGATATTTCTAGATTTTCACCTACATTCAAATCAGCAAAAACCCTCCGATCATCGGGCACATAGCCAAGACCCTGCCTGGCAAGAAGAAAGGGTTTTTCACCGGTAACAACCTTGCCTTTAAAGATTATGGTGCCTTTTCGTGGAGGAGTCAATCCCATAATACTTCGCATGGTGGTGCTTTTCCCTGCCCCATTTCTGCCCAAAAGGCAAACAATCTCTCCCTCAGACACATCGAGGGATACTCCGAATAAAATATGGCTCAGTCCATAATAGGTATGAATACCTTCAACTTCCAGCATCAGCCGAACCTCCCAAATAAGCCTCTTGAACCTCCTTGTTATTTCTCACCACATCCGGTTTTGCCTGAATAATGGATCTTCCTTGCTGCATTACCATGATCTTGTGTGCAATGGAAAATACCAACTCCATATCGTGCTCACAAAATAAAATGGTCAAACCGAGTTCAGCAGTCAAACGCTTTATCATTTCTATGGTGCCAGATGTCTCTTCAGGAGACATCCCAGCAGTAGGCTCATCCAATATTAACAGCTCCGGTCGATTACCAAGAGCAATAGCTATCTCCAAAACCTTCTGATCCCCATGGGATAATGAACCGCTAATGCTATGTGCCTTATTGCTAAGCCTTACATTCTGTAAAATGTCCTTCGTCTCCTGAATAACCTGCCTTTTGGTGGGTGAAAAAAGGTTAAAGGTCTTCTTCTGGTGAGAGAGGATAGCGACCTGGACATTCTCAAAGACAGTCAATCGACTAAATATGTTAACGACTTGAAAAGAGCGGCTGATTCCTTTTTTACAAATCTCATATGGAGCTATACCGGCAATATCTTCATTTTTAAAAACAATGCTTCCTGTATCTGGCTTCAGTTGACCTGTTATCAGATTAAACAGGGTAGTTTTCCCAGCCCCATTTGGTCCGATAACAGCAATAATTTCTCCCTTCTTAACAGCAAGGTTGGCTTCATTTACAGCCAAAAAACCATCAAACGATTTTGTAATGGCGTTCACCTGCAACATTTATTTTTCCCCTGATAGAACAGCTTCTGGATTACGGCGAAATCGGTCAACAAAATAGCCAAGGACACCTGTAGGTAAAAAGAAAATAAGCATCATCAATACGATACCCAGAATAAGCGTCCAGTATTCGGTATATATGCCCACAAAAACCCTCAAGCTCACAATAATTGCTGCCCCCAACATAGGCCCCAGAAAGGTAAACCATCCACCTAAAAGACACATGATCAAGATTTCGAGAGAAAATGTCCAGAACATCATATCCGGAAAAACCGAACCCTCTACTGCCACAAAAAGAATGCCAGCTATACCTGCAAAAAAACCAGCGATCGTTAGGCCTATGAGTTGATGGAGTTTGACATTAACTCCAATGGCCTCACTTCGTTCCGGGTTGTCCCGAATTGCCTGAAAAACGCTTCCAAAGGGAGAGTTGACAATAAGGTACATGAAAATTAAACAGATTGCTGTTATAATTAATGTGAAATAATAGGCACCGGTAGTGGATGAAATAAGTGAAGGCATTGGGATACCATGGATACCATTATCTCCTCCGGTAAAGGAGTACCACCTGAATACTATTGCCCAGACAAGTGAACCTAATGCAAGTTGAAGCATTCCAAAGTATAGTTTAGTTAATCGAACATAAATGAGGCCCATAAGTAGACTTATGAGAGCTGCAGCAAGGGGGCCAGCAATAAAGGCGAATAATGGCGAAAGGCCTGTCTTGATGAGCATCAGTACAAAAGCGTAGGCACCAACCCCATAAAAAACTGCATGGTGAAATTGAAACATGCCTCCATACCCGAGAACAATATTGAGGCTTGTTGCTAACAACCCTGTAACAAATATCAGGGCAAAAATATATATGTAAAACCTCGATACAAAGAAAGGAAATAGAAGAAAAAAGATAAAGAAAACTATCGCTAATATAAGCGATTTCTTATTTATTAATCCGCCAAACAATATTTTATCTCCTTACCAAGTAGACTTGAGAAGACCTCTAGGAAAAAATATCAGGACAATAACAACGGCAGTATAAGGAAAAACAATAGCAAATTGAGGCCACACCAGAATGCCGATCGAGTCTGTGAGTCCAAAGATAAGCGCGCCTAATAATGCCCCCCACATATTTCCCAGCCCGCCGATAATGACAATAAGGAATGCCTCAATTATAATGGTGTGATCCATACCCTGTGTAATATTCTGGGTTGGAGCGACCAGGGCACCACCAAGACCTGCAAGTAAACAAGCTATGACAAATACAAAACAAAATACCCAGCTCACATTGATCCCCACTGCGCCAACCATTTCTCTATCTACAGCAGCCGCCCTGGAAATCTTTCCTATTTTAGTCTTATTTGTCAATAACCAGAGGCCAAGGGCTACCAAGGGACCGATGACAAGCAAAAACAAGTTGTAGCGGGGAAACGGCAATCCCATAACTGAAAAGGATCCCTGGAATATTTCCGGAGCAGATATCGAGCGATAGTCTGATCCCCACACCAACTTTACTAAATCCCCAAATACCAGCATAAACGCAAAGGTAAACAGGAGGAGCATCAAATGTTCTCTTTCATAGAGATGACAAAAAAGGCCTCTTTCAATGATTATGCTTACCAAGCCCACTCCTATAGGCGCCAGAATCAAAGCCAGCCAAAATCCGGTCGAACCACCCCCAAAAAGCATGGCAATCGTATATGTCAGAAATGCCCCGATCATATACAGGGAACCATGGGCAACATTCGGGATCCTTAGCACACCAAGGATGAGGCTTAACCCGGAAGAAACTATAAATAAAATAGTTGTCTTGCTTAAACCCACCAAAACCTGGTGAAATAAGGCAGAAAGAGTAATATTTGCTGCAAACTCCATCTTAAATCCCCTCATAGGTGATCATGATTCACGATTGATGACATGGCTCCACTTGCCAGTCATCAATCGTTATTGACCCTAACTGCTAAATGCTATTCTCCGCGTGCCTCCTTGATCTCTGCTATAGTCGGCATGACATCTTCTCCTGGCAGAGCGACAATATCCTTGACCATAAGAAAATCATATCCTGGCATCTTCTGGGTAACCCCCATATACATGGGGAACATAACCTGATGATCGTAGGCCCTTAAGGTTAGGTTACCTACCGGGCTGTCTACGGTCATGCCCTCAATAGCATCAATTAATTTCTCAGTGTCGATCTTCCCAGCCTTTTCATATCCTTTGATAATAAAATTGGCAGTTATATAACCATAAAGTGCCCCAACTTTTGGAACTCGTCCGTAAACGTCTTTGAACTCTTGAACAAATGACTTGTTTTCAGGCGTATCCGGATAGAAAAAATGATAGTTGGAGGTCCCGATCACACCTTCCGGTGCATTAAGACCTAATGGCTTTAAAGTGGATAGCTCAGTCGCCGTATGCATATAAAACGGCATGCGCTTGTTAAAACCTGTAGCTTGTGCTGCCTTTAAAAAAGGTACGCAGTCCGCGCCGCCTGTTGCAATTATAACTGCATCCGGTTTAGCTGATAGAATTGCGGTGATATAGGGTGTAAAATCAGGTTCTCCCACTTTCCACCAGGATTGTCCCAGTAGTGTTACCTCTGGTTTCAGTTTTTTGAGATTGTTCCACACCCCATCCGCAATGGCATGTCCATATTCATAGTCATCTCCGGCTATCCAGTATTTTACATATGGCCTCTTTGCCAGACCAACGGCTCCTGCCTTTCCAGCCAATGCTGTATTTTCAGTCATAGAAAACACATATCGATGTCCTTTAGCGCCTGTAATCTTCTCGCTCTTTGAGAAAGTGGCAAAAAATGGAAGCTTCTCTTTCTTGCACAGATCGGAAATTGCCAATGCAAGGGCACTATTTATTGTCCCCATAAGGATATCTACATTCTCTTTCATGATCAATTCTTTTGCAGCGCTGAGTCCTATGTCTACCTTAAATTTGCTATCTCGCGTTGTAAATTCAATGTTTTGGCCAAGAACACCACCTTTTGCATTAACTTTATCCACTGCCAGTTTAAATGCATCCCTAACATCGTTTGTATACGTGGTGGGCGGACCACTGTAGCAGTCTACAATACCTACTTTAATTGGCTTTGCAGCCGAGGATAATGGATGGATTAAAAAGAAAATGAAAAAACAAAATACAACAATAACTCCCCAAGATGTTTTTCTCATGACAAACCTCCTTTTAATGTTAATAAAGTCAAAGCCTACCTTGCCATACCTCCTTGAGTAAGCCTAAAAATTTCTCAGTTTTATAGCTCTCCCACAGTATTCATCAAAGTCAATATTGATGGTTTCGTAAAAAGTCATGTTACTCGCTCATGATGCCCATTTTGGGATTCATCAAATGCTTCGCTAATCGCCAAAAACTCGGCCTAAAGGCCTCAAACCTGCCCGCCATCGCGAGCCTGCGCTCCCTCAGGCGAGGCGGGCGGGCCTGCCCGCCATCGCACCCGCTCAGGCGAAGCGGGCGGGCAATTTGGAATTTTTAACGCTCAGCATTTCCTGAATCTATTTCCAAACGTGGCCAAAATCGCTCGCAAAAGACT
>JAWOBA010000231.1:0-10177 GCA_046498285.1 Desulfatiglandales bacterium
CGGGCCGGAGGCCGAGGCTCCCGGGTTGGTCTTTTCAGCAACGTATCCATGGGGGAGTTTTGCCCTCTCCGAGCGGGAGGCTCTCCGAGCCGGAAGCCCTCCGCATTGCCCCGATAAATCGGGGCCTGCGGGTTCCCCCACTGATACGTTACGAAAAGACAGCACCCTTCTCTCCGAGCGGGAGGCTCTACGAGCCGGAAGCCACCAGTCACTTCAGAAAAGTCCATCGTCTTTTTGGGGATGGTGAAAATCGCCGGGTTTTTCAAAGGTCTCGTAATGTAAAAATCGGGACAATTCCTACTTCGTATGCTATTTTATCCACATTGATCCTTTCTGGGCAGAAGAAATATGCTTAAAACAAACGCCACGGAGCCTATGTGGAATGGTTTACATCGTGCAATCAGAGTCGAGAATTTTCGATATATCAAGTGGTGCATTCATAGCTTAACCCATATTGTATTAGCTGCTTTGCATAGTTTTTTCAAATGGAATGTTTATCTTGAGCAATCCGATTTTTTCCTATATGATTAGCAATATTATAGGCAGGGTTGGGAGATGGGTTTACCTTGACCATATGGCGAATTTAGTTGATACTTTTCTCTCAAAATATATCTCTGAAGGTTACTTTTAAACCGTATGTCTGTTGGAGGATGCCATGAACATAGCACTATATGTTGTAGCAATATTATGGATTGTTATAGGTGTCTTTGTCATTCTTTATACTGAAAGAGCGATGAAGATTTTGAGAAAACTCTTTTTTATTAAAAGTGTAAGGATACTATCTGGTATACCTATCATTTTTGGACTTGTTTTAATAATAGGTGCGTTTGTCTGTACACAGGTATTTTTTCTATCTCTTACATTAGGGATACTTGCGTTACTGAAGGGGTTATATTTGATTGTAGGACCCATCGCCCAGATTAAACATCTTATGGATTGGTGGTTCAATAAAACCAGTGAAAGTTATATACGTTTGGGTGGACTCATCCTCTTTGTTCTTGGCATTGCCATGATAACAAATCTCTGATAAGAAATAATTATAACTACTCATGTTCAAAGTTCCAGGGCTCACGACTTTTCGATTTCATAAGGAAGCCGTGAACCAGACAACTTGAATAGTAACAAATAATTTACTGTTGGGATATAATTTCCTAGCTTTCTTAATCTATCCGTTTAATTTTTCTATATTTTTAAAATAAATATTTTGCCTACCTTATTAGCTACGACAGAAAAGTGGACAGTCCTCATATATTTCTATTGCCGATTATAACTATTTTAGTAGCAGCCTGTATAGGTTTTTATCCACTTATAGAAAATAGTATCGTATTTCATCCAGATAAACAGCTTGATGATAACCCATCCAATTGGGGGTTATTCTATAAAGATATTCAATTCATGACCCCTGATGGTCAAAGACTGCATGGTTGGTTTTTTCCTTTATCTGAAGAGTCGCCGGTACTTATCTTTTGTCATGGAAATGCCGGTAATATTTCTCATAGAATTGAAAATGTAAAATACTTGGTAAAAAAAGGAATTTCAGTCTTTTTATTCAGCTATAGAGGTTATGGGAAAAGTTCCGGCAGGTCGTCGGAACAAGGAATATATATTGATGGAATAGCAGCATATGACTATCTCACAAAGATCGAAACGATTTCTCCGGATAGGATTTCTGTTTTTGGTAGATCTTTAGGCGGTTCCGTTGCCATAGAGGTAGCTTTACAGAGGAAAGTGGCGTATTTGATAATTGAAAGCACATTTACATCAATTAAGGATATGGCGAAGACCATTTTCCCTTTGATCATTTTTTCTCCTTTTTTACCCACTCATTACAATAATGGTTCTAAAATTGCCGATATTAGTGTCCCCAAATTGATAATACATGGCACAAATGACAACATAGTCCCATTTTCTATGGGTAAAAGGCTGTTTGAACAGGCAATGGAGCCAAAATTATTTTTACCAATACCAGGAGCAGGCCATAATGATACGTACATTGAAGGAGGACAAAATTATTTTGATGTTATAGCTACTTTTATTATGCCTCTCACAAATATTCGATCAAAATAAAGATATTTTAGGACATTATTCATATTTTAGAGCTTTTAAATACAGTTATGATGATTATAGTATTACATACAGGAACATTTTAAAAAAGTATGGCAATGGTCATGGTAGTATTATATAGTGTAAATAAGTATATACATCAAGCTTGATACCATTACTTGTAAATTTTTACAGGATGTTCTTATGGCATAAATGTGGGGGATTGCGTGAATGAGGATTCTATTGACCGGCTCAAACGGACGACTTGGAAGTGAATGCAAGGAAGTCTTAAAGAATGACTATGAAATTATTTCTCCAAATAAAGAAGAGTTAGATATTACAAGTTGGGACAAGGTGATAAATAGCATCGATCAACTATCACCTGATATAATACTTAATTGTGCTGCCTTTAGCAGTGTTGATGAATGTGAAACAGAGAGAAAGATAGCTGAGAGAATTAATGTAGAGGGGCCCAGAAATTTGGCACAAGGGGCTGCCAGATACGATAAAATGATCGTTCACATATCTTCCGATTTTGTATTTAATGGCCAAAAAAGGCTACCACAACCGTATTTTGAAGATGATCCTATGAATCCTCTCTCTTATTATGGTATGACAAAGATGGAAAGCGAAATAGCAATCAAGCAAAATACTTCGCATTACATTATTATCAGGTCTGGTTGGGTGTATGGTATTTATGGAGATAATTTTTTAAAAAAAATCCTTAAAGCAGCGCTGAAAAAAGACCAAAAATCTATATATGTTGTTGAAGATCAAATGGGTTCTCCTACATGGTCTTATAGACTTGCCCAGCAAATTAAGTTATTGATAGATAAAAGAAAAGAGGGGGTTTACCATACTACAACAGAAGGTTATTGCAGCAAATATGAATGGGCAAAATACCTTTTCGATAAAATGAAAATTAGCATCCCTACTTTGCCATGTACCAGTGAGAGATATCCCACGCCTGCAAAAAGACCACTCAATTCTATACTTGAAAATAGACAACTAAAGATAGAAGGACTCAATATTATGCCTACGTGGCAAAAGGACCTCGATATTTTTCTTGATACTTATGGTGAATTGTTACTAAAAGGAGAAACAGAGGCTCACGTTTCTTCTTAACAGTAAGGATAAAATTTATAATAGCATCAAATTTTTTATCTACCAAACCTTCATTCAACTTTTTTACGGAAAGAAATTGCTTATACCATTTGGGCAAGGGTATTCAACAAAATAACAACTAACAAGAAAAGGAGGCAAACAATGTATGTAACGGACGTAATGACGATGAATGTGGTAAGTATTCCGAGTAACACAACGGTATCAGATGCAAAAAAGATTATGGATGCACATAAAATTCGCCGCTTACCAGTAGTAGACAGGGGAAAGCTTATCGGAATTGTCACTGAGCGTAGATTGGAGGCATATACTCCTTCTAAAGCGACATCTCTTAGCGTTTGGGAAATTGGTTATCTTCTTGGCAATACAACTGTAAAAGAGGTTATGGAAAAAAATCCCGTTACTGTAAGCCCGAACATGACTGTTGAAGAAGCCCTGGCCACAGCGCAGGAAAGAAAAGTTGGCTCACTATTAGTTGTGGAAAAAAATGGACAATTGATAGGTATCGTAACTACTAATGATTTCTTTTATAAGATTGCAAACCCAACACTTGGTATTGGCATGCCTGGTACACGGGTCGAGGTAATGAGTCAAACCGACAAACCTATTCTGGAGGATATATGCAAAGCAACATCCCAGAAGGGTACGGAAATTTTGACCCTTCACATGATTTCATCCACTGAAATAGGAGGTAAGGATATAGTGGTTCAAGTCAATACGGATAATGTTGATAAACTTGTCAATGAATTAAAGGATAAAGGCTACCAGGTTAATGTAAGAAAACGATAATAGAAATAATCATTATAGATAAAATTAAGGTATAAGGTTACCTATTCAGCCACCAAGATACAAGGATGCAAAGACCGATGTGAAGGAAATCAAACAGTGATTATAGATATCCATTGAATAGTAAATACCCACGGGTTATCCCAGTGGGTATTTATTCAGGGTGAGGACATAAAGGTGGTGAGATACATGGAGTGTACTTGCGATAAAAAGGAGTGTATACGCAGATATTATCATGATGGATTGGTATGAACCAAGAGATTTCAAAGAATGGGGGAAAAGACTATTTACCATCCGACATTTGGTGTTCATCCTGTTTATCCTGGGAATTTTTATATCGGAACTGAGGTTTGACTGGATTGAACAAACAGTTGGATCCTACCTTACAAAAATCAATTCTAATCGGCCTGAATCTGGAGCAATTTGGGAAATCGGTCATCGAACTCTAGATGCTCGGCAAACGCTGAACCAGATTATTACTAACCGTCAATTTTTACAACGCGAGGCTCGTGGAGCCACCACTTTTACTCATATGGCTTCCAATATTTCACCCAACAAAGCGGTTATGCTATCTTCCGAAGACTTTCGAAAAATCTATCTTATGCTACCTCAGGCAATAGCGCATAAAATTGCTTCACCCTTTGAGATGCTCAGGCTCTTCAGTGATGGCTCCTGGGTTCGGACCTACCTTAAGAAATCAGGTGGTGGCATGAAAATATATCTTTTGGATGCTAAGAATCGGGTGCTGAAGGAATTAGTAATACCTTCAGATTTGATACAATATATTCAAAGGGTTGAGATGGCGTTAACAGGTACGCTTGACGATTTACCAAACTTTGAAAACCGCATTTATTCCGTTGACCGCTTTTTTGCCGCATTGGAGTACTTACCTCAGGAGGATCGTAGTAACATTGTCTCACAACCAGAAATGCTCTTGAGTATGAGTGGGCATATTGTCAGGGTAGGGATTTCAGATGAAGCCGTGTCAGGATTTATTGAACTTGGATTTGAAATCGAAGATGGTAGTAAACGCAAGGTGATCCTCTTGCAGGGCCGTGAGTGGGCTGTATGGATGTTAAGGTCTCATCTGGAAAAAAGTGTGACAGAACTGAATGACAACCATAATATTCAAAATAACTGGATGTAAGTATGACATGTGCTGGGAATATTATCCGCATTTTACGCATCATTTTCTATGGCACACTGGCTCTATCAAGCTTTATCGCTCTTGTTGGTATAGGCATGTTTTTCTTTGCAGTAAAAGATTTGCCCCGTGTACCTGAGCCATTGATCCGCATTATAGAAACTCCACCTACGGAGATCTATGCAGCTACAGGGGAAAAAATCATGGCTATTGGGGGTCGAGAAACTATTCCTCTGGGTGAGGTATCAAAACATTTTATTCAAGCCATTATAGCTACTGAAGATCACCGTTTTTGGGAACACCATGGCATTGATAAACTCCGAACATTAAAAGCTCTCTGGGTAACTTTTTTTAACTCGGGAAAGGTTCAAGGGGCCTCAACTATTACACAACAGCTTTCCAAGAATCTTTTCTTCAGTTTTAAGCAAACATATGTGAGAAAGTTTCGTGAATTGCTAGTAGCTATGCAAATCGAATCTCAATATAACAAGCGTGAGATTCTTGAAGCATATATCAATCAAATACCTCTTGGTGTTGGGGCGCATGGAATTGAACAGGGGGCCAGAACATTTTTCGGTAAGCCAGCCTCACAATTAACACTGGCAGAATCAGCCCTGTTGGCGGGTCTTCCTAAATCACCGACGCACTATAATCCATATCTCTACTATGATCGGGCTAAGAAGCGACAGCGGATCGTCTTGCTCAGAATGATGGCAGTCGGATACATCACTCAAGACATGGCAGATCGTGCCTCACATACTGAATTAAATTTTCAGAAGCTACCAGCTGGGGCACGCACAGGAAGCTATTTTCTCGATGTTGTCATGAAAACTCTTGAAGAGCGATATGGGTCAAACATTGTTCATCATGGAGGACTCAAGGTTACCACAACAATTGATCCCCGCCTTCAGTTCCACGCAATAAAATCATTGCAAAAGGGATTGAGAGAGCTTGAAAAGATGATGGGTGTTCATAAGAAGGTTAATGAGAACAGGAGTGAGGAGGTTGCCAGACCCCAGGGTGCACTGGTGGCAATTGAAACAAACTCTGGCGCTATCAAAGCATTAGTCGGAGGTCACGACTATTTTGAGACGGAATATAACCGTGCAATAGAAAATAAGCGCCTGCCTGGATCAAGTTTTAAGCCCTTTCTCTATTACACTGCTCTTGATAAGTTGAACATAAATCCTGCAACTGTTTTTATCGACAGGCCTGTAACAATTCCTGTAATTGGAGCCAGTGACTGGTCTCCCAGGAATTTTGGGCTAAAACATAAGGGTCATATGATCTTGAAAAAGGCACTTATGACATCGGTTAATTCTATTGCTGCTCAGCTGGTAGAAAAAACTGGTCCTGAAGAGGTTATTAAGGCTGCACGTCGTTGCGGGATTAAGAGCAATTTAGAACCAGTTTATTCTGTTGCCCTGGGGACATCCGGGGTGAGTCCTCTGGAAATGGCTTCTTCCTTTGCCACCTTTGCCACGGGTGGAGTGAGGCATGAGGCATTTTGGATCTCAAGGGTTGAAGATGCCCTTGGCAGGGTATTGGAAGAACATATTGTGAGCGGGAAACGATCTCTCGATGCAAGCTTGGCATATCAAGTCGTGGATATGATGCATGGGGTTGTAGATGACGGTACAGCTTCTATTGTGAGACGCCTCGGATTTGATCTACCCGCAGCTGGTAAGACAGGTACTACAGATCGATACTATGATTCATGGTTTACTGGATTCACCCCAATACTGAGCACATCAGTTTGGGTAGGCTACGATAAGGGAAAAGGGTTATGGGATACACAAGACAATGGCATTACCGGAGGCCGGGGTGCTGCTCCCATATGGGCTGATTTTATGATCAAGGCAACAGATGGTGAACCATATAGGGAATTTGCCATTCCCCCTGATATACGATTTGAAGAGGTAGACCCCACTACGGGACGTAAAGCGAATGATACAACACTCAATCCATTGAGAGTAGCATTACGTGAAGGCCAAGAGGTATATGAGAATATTATAAAAGATGAATGGTTAGATGATTCAACAATATTATTTCCTTCATGGGCACCCTAACGTGCCTTGATAGTTATTGTCATGAGACCTTTGAAAAACCGGGCGATTTTAATCATCCTCAAAAAGACGATGGACTTTTTTGAAGTGACTGGTGGCCTCCGGCTCGTAGAGCCTCCCGCTCGGAGAGAAGGGTGCTGAAAAGACCAGCCCGGGAGCCTCGGCCTCCGGCCCGGAGGGCCTACGCCCCGGAGGGAACTGAAAAAAGCCCATTGTCTTTAGATCAATAGGGGTTATGCAAAGGTTTCGCCATGCCTATCTTTAATCACTTTTTTATAGGTGCATTGTGTTTTATATATTAAGACACATATCTCTTCGTATATGGACCACAGTCCTCCTGGGAGGGCTCATAAGTCTTTGGATTTTACCGGTAGCTCATCTTCATATAGGACTTGACTGGTCTCTTGTGCTGGCATTGGGAATCATAATAGTTGTATTTATAACAGTAGGTTGGTTTTCGAACCGGTTAGGCCTTATTGCTGTTGAGCGTTTGATCAGTGAAGCTACTACATGGGAAAGGATCGGCGCACACCGTGGCGCTGAAGAGGCCTTTAACAAAGCTGCTGCTGTTTTAGATGGCTGCCTACTCTCACCACTTGTAAAAAGGAAACAATCTGCAAAACTTGCTGCTCGCCTGGCCCGTTTCTACCTGGCACATGCTGATAAAAATCATTCCACTGAAACCTTTATAATCACCTATCTACAATCTCATCCCGAAGATGAAGAGGTGGCAGAGAGCTGGTTGCAACAGGTTGAAAGCCATGGTGGCCTACAAACAGATTATTATGAGCTCGCTAACCGAATTGGTAATGCTCAACCGAACAATACAGTCATCCAGGATTTACTCGCACGTTTTTACCTTTCAGAAGGCCGAACCGATTTTTCTGCACTTCAAACGTACCGACAGGTTTTGACCCGCCAAATGTCTGGAGGGTTAAAAGGGAAATCGGATACCTACTTTGATATTCTTGATAATCTTGCAACACTTTTTCTTAGAGATGGGCGTGCTGATGAATGGGCACTGAGAATATATCTCGAGGCCTTGAAGCTGAGCAGTGAAAAACATCAACTTTTAAGAGGTATTGCAGCCAGTGTTCACTGGATCCATGAGACAGAACGAACTAAACCCTTATTGCAACAAGCCCATAAATTATTAGAAAAATTTGACGAAATGCAATTGAAGAAACTCCGAGCAGGTTTTAATCCTCCAGGTTTCGAACCGACAGGGCCAGAAATTTTTACTCAATTAAAAGTTGGGACTACATTATGGAATGGGATGAGGCGAGTCAGGAGCTTTCTTTTCAATTTCATTACCACTGCAACCTCTAAACTTATGATAAATATAAGTCACATAATCAACCTTATCAAGCATTCCAGAAAATCAGAGCGTATTATAAAATGGGCAATGATGACTATTTTGGCTATTGGGGTTATACTTCTACTGGTCAATACGGTCAACCATCTTATCAGAACAGAGAGAGCCCTTTATGAAAAAGACAAATCCACGGAAATTGTTGTCACTGATCCGTTCACTTTACAGGTGGCTGCATACTTAAAACCACAAGATGCTGAAAGATATGTCGAATATCTCAAAACGAAAAACTTAGATGCTTTCTGGATAAAGCGGAGCGCGAAAAGTAAGGTTTGGTATCAAGTAAGGGTTTCCCGTTTTGCCAACAAGGCATCAGCCAGGGAGTATGGGAAAAAGCTACAAGCCCAAGGTATTATTGATGATTTCTACGTTGCCAATTATGAACGTCCTTAGGATGGAAAGAAGAGGTACAACAAAAAACTGGTCACATTTGGAGCAAAGGTAAGTTTTTCTAAATTTTTAAGTATTTTGGCGGAAGTGCATGGGAATCGAACCCACCCGCGAGGGTTCTAGCCCCGCGCACCGGATTTGAAGTCCGGGAGCCCCACCAGTGAGCTTTCCACTTCCAGTTTAGTCTCTATCATGTTATCATTTTTATGTCAACAGAGGGTGGTCATACTACAGAGAAACGTCAAAGGTAAGAATCTGCGTGTCGCGTTTTTCCGCCACCGTTTCATGACCAGCTCGAAGGGGACATGTGACTGGGGTATAGCCCTGAATGACAATACTACGTTATTGGAATCAGATTCATCATTTACTTTGGATCACTCTTGTCCAAAATCGATTTTTTATTTGGACAGCATTTGAACCTTGTAAGCGCGTAAATACTATATTTGAATCTCTAAAAGCTCTTTAAAGGTCTTATTTAGAGACCTTTGAAAAACCCGGCGATTTTCACCATCCTCAAAAAGACGATGGACTTTTTTGAAGTGACTGGTGGCTTCCGGCTCGTAGAGCCTCCCGCTCGGAGAGAAGGGTGCTGTCTTTTCGTAACGTATCAGTGGGGGAACCCGCAGGCCCCGATTTATCGGGGCAATGCGGAGTGAGCAAAACTCCCCCATGGATACGTTTTTGAAAAGACCAGCCCGGGAGCCTCGGACCTGAAAAAAGCCCATCGTCTTTAGATCAATAGGGGTTATGCAAAGGTCTCGAGCGATCATAACTTTGACTAAAAAGTAGGATGTGTTGTCAGGCGAAGGCCTGACTCGCATGTAGCAGGTGTTCCCCTTACTGTCCGATATTTCTAGAGCTTTGCAAAACCTGACCATGTTCTTTACTTCAAATAGAGAGGATAGACTTTTCTGAAGTGACTGGTGGCTTCCGGCTCGGAGAGCCTCCCGCTCGGAGAGAAGGGTGCTGTCTTTTCGTAACGTATCAGTGGGGGAAACCGCAGGCCCCGATTTATCGGGGCAATGCGGAGGGGGCAAAACTCCCCCATGGATACGTTGCTGAAAAGACCAACCCGAGAGCCTCGGAACTGAAAAAAGCCCATCGTCTTTAGATCAATAGGGGTTATGCAAAGGTCTCGAGCGATCATAACTTTGACTAAAAAGTAGGATGTGTTGTCAGGCGAAGGCCTGACTCGCATGTAGCAGGTGTTCCCCTTACTGTCCGATATTTCTAGAGCTTTGCAAAACCTGACCA
>JAWOBA010000289.1:0-7477 GCA_046498285.1 Desulfatiglandales bacterium
GGAAACGGGGCTATAATCTACCGTGCATGTCCTGGACTCTACGGGGTTGACTAAAATGCGTATATCCTTACTCAGCATCCCTTTTCAGCCATATATTTATTTCCACAACATCATGAGGTGTATTTTGGTTTGACACACAAGGCCGTATCTCGTATACTCAGAATTCGAAAAAGCGAGTTTTTATCCATTCAACTCCGAATCGACATTATCTCCCATTTGAGCCCTTTGGCTGCTGAAATTGAGAACTGCCACCTGCTTTATTTCCAAAAGGAATATACAGGCAGGTTAATTGATGTGAACAACTATTACCTGAAGAGAGGAAGGGCGTTTTAGATTTCTCTTTGTTGGTCCAGGGTTTAAGAGGGTTGATTTCTAACAGAGCATATCTCTTACTGTGATCTCAATAAGGAGGATATTTAAGATTTCCGACAGGGAGTGGTCCATTCCTCTTATCTAGCCATTCACTTAAAATAGATGTCCCTATATGATTTGAAGTCTTCTGAGATTCAAGAGAGGTGAAGATGTGTGAGCGAAGCATTATTATAGTGATTCTTGTATCATTTTTATCGGTGGTGGGTTTCTTGTCTGCATCAGGTGCCCAGCCGGCATCAGTCCAAAAGGTTGAAGATTTTTCTTCCTTTAAAGACGGCTCTTTTCCCGAGGGCTGGAAGTCCCGAGGAGGAGATTTGAGTGAGGTCTACCAGGTGAAGTCGAATCATGAGACGTATCTCGAGGCAAACGCCGTAAACTCAGCCGTTGCAGTAGCCAAGAAGTTCGCCTATGATCTAAATGAATATCCCTACCTGAAATGGCAGTGGCGGGTGGTCAAGCTCCCCCAGGGAGGCGATGAGCGGTTCAAGGAAACGGGTGACAGCGCTGCTGCGATCTATGTAATTTTCGAGGGTTTTATTAGACCTGATACCATAAAATACGTATGGAGCGCATCACTGCCGCTGGGAACGACTACCCAGAGCCCCTATAACAGCAAGACAAAGATCGTGGTACTGCAAAATCAGGATTCTCCCCTGGACAAGTGGATAACAGAAACGGTTGATGTCTATGCCGATTACAAAAGGCTGTTTGAAAGAGAGCCGAACCAAGTGCAGGCGATAGGACTCATGTCGGATTCCGACAACACAGGGTCAGTGGCCATAGCACACTATAAAGAGATAGCAGTAAGCATGCAAAAGTAATTCCACCTGTACAAGAGTGCCAATTGGGTTTCGGAGACCAAGCTTGTGGATAAGGATCATCTTGTTTTCTGGGAGGAGAAGGGCTGCCATCGAGGCGATGATGTCTGGTCAGGGAATCGCTTCGAGGAGGATATAGCATAAAAATGGTAATGATATGGGGAAAGAAGAATTAACGGCAAGGGTAGAGAGGATAATTGAAATTCTTAAAGGAGAGTATCAGAACGCCAGAACTGCACTGGAGTTTACCAACCCCCTGGAGCTTCTGGTGTCAACCGTCCTTTCAGCCCAGTGTACTGACGAGAGGGTGAACAAGGTCACCGCGGAGCTCTTCAAGAAATATCGATCAGCGCATGACTATGCCGAGGCAGATATACGAGAACTGGAGCAGGATATAAGGCCAACGGGATTTTTTCGCAATAAGGCCAAAGCCATTAAGGGCTTCACCTTGGAACTGATAGAGAGGTTCAATGGGGAGGTCCCGGCGGGTCTTGAAGAGCTCGTTTCTCTTCCCGGAATCGGAAGAAAAACAGCCAACCTCGTGCTGTCGGAGGCCTTTGATATTCCAGGGATCGTGGTGGATACCCATGTGCTGAGGTTGAGCAGGCTCATAGGGCTCACCAGGAGTACCGATGCAACCAAGGTGGAATTCGACCTCAGGGAGATCGTGGAAAAGGGGAAATGGAGGCTTTTCTCGAATCTCCTTATCTTACACGGCAGGGCAGTCTGTATAGCCAGGAGGCCGAGGCACGAGTCCTGCATGATCGTTGATCTTTGCGATGAGGGAATCCGCTGGAATAAGGAACATTCAAGCGAGACCCTCTTTAGAAAAATATGAGTTCTGCAAAACCCTTGTAGCTTTTTTATGGGCCCCTTATCCAGATAGATAGGGGAACTATTACAGTTTGTGGGTGAGGATGCTGTTAACCATACTCCACTCGAACCGTCTGTGCTCGAAAGGAGACCTTTGCATAACCCCTCTTGATCTAAAGACGATGGGCTTTTTTTCAGTTCCGAAGCTCTCGGGTTGGTCTTTTCAGCAACGTATCCATGGGGGAGTTTTGCCCCCTCCGCATTGCCCCGATAAATCGGGGCCTGCGGGTTCCCCCACTGATACGTTACGAAAAGACAGCACCCTTCTCTCCGAGCGGGAGGCTCTCCGAGCCGGAAGCCACCAGTCACTTCAAAAAAGTCCATTGTCTTTTTGGGGATGGTGAAAATCACCGGGTTTTTCAAAGGTCTCGAAAAGAAAGAACACATGACCTTTGTATTCTTTCTGGACCAGATTTCACCGGCTTCGAATCTTGACGTAACAATTTCGGATGACTCTGCCAGCATTTACGGATATAAATGCTCCACCAAGTATATCTACTTCAATGGCTGGCGAGTCGCTCTTCTGCCAGGGCAATTTACCCTGTTCGACAGTGGTGAAAAATCTGATCTTTTTGTTAAGGTGGTATTTACGCCCGGGAAGAAAGCCGGATTCATCCGCCCCTCAAACCTGGTGAGGTTATTTTGCCTCAATGAAGAAAAGCCGGAGCCCCGGGCCTTCACAGGCCATCTCCAATAGCACCATGCCCTCACTATATCTGCCAATTTGTCACCAGGACCTTGTGCTTCTGAGCCAAAAAATGAATCAGTCAGGCTAGATTCTGAATCTATAGCTCACAGATGTAAGATGATCTGGATCTGAATTAAAAATAAGATCTGATAGACATGATGATGGGCTGTCGGTATTCCTGGTTCGAAATCTTTTGTGGCAGGATACATATTTATGAGGCAGTTCCGACTCATAGGTTTTATAAGCCTGTTCTATAAATCTCTAAGGAGAAATTTCCAGGAGATAAGGTTGAAAAAAAATATACTTCTTCTTGACTTCCAGACCTTTTTCTCCTTTCATATATGGATAACGAAAATACCTAGAACAGAATAACAATATCTCTCAGTTTCCTAAGATTCATTTGAGAGGAAGAGGGTCACCATGGAAATTTATTTTAAAAGTGATAATGGGCCAGTAGATGAAGGGATTGACGATTTGATCAAGCTTGTGGGCGGTATCCGCCGACCTGGTATTGTTCGAGAAATGATATTGGCATCGCTCAAAGCCGGTCAGGAGGATGAAGGCAGAGTTGACCTGAAGCTCATGAATACCTCCCTGAAGGAAATGCGATTTACAGCAAAGGCATTCAGTGCCTATCGGCATGTAAAAAAGGTCACGGTGTTCGGATCGGCTCGAACACGGACCGATGAGACAGCTTACGAGATGGCCCGCCTGTTAGGCCAAAAGCTATCAAAGTCAGGATATATGGTAATCACGGGTGGTGGCCCTGGCATCATGCAGGCAGTCAATGAGGGAGCTGGCCCAGAATACTCCTTTGGAGTGAACATTCGGCTACCTTTCGAACAAAAGTCCAATTCCGTTATTGCAGGGAACCTTAAGGACATATCATATAAATATTTTTTTAATAGAAAGGTGGCATTTCTCAAGGAATCCGATGCAATCGTGCTCTTTCCAGGAGGCTTTGGCACGCTCGATGAGGCGATGGAAACACTCACCCTCGTACAAACAGGCAAGCGTAATCCTGTGCCCCTTATCCTTGTGGACGAACCAGGGGGCTCATACTGGATTAAATGGAGCGAATTCGTAAAGGACACCCTTCTGACGAAGGGCTATATTAGCCAATCTGATTTGACACTGTTTGAGAGGGTCGACTCCGCCGATGATGCTGTGCAACGAATCAATCGCTTCTATTCCTGCTATCACAGCCTGCGATATATTAACGATCGGCTCGTGATCAGACTGACCTCGGGTATTGAGCAGCAGAAAGTGGAAGACCTAAGGGCGTGCTTTTCAGATATCCTAAAACCGCAGGGGGAGATGTATCTGTCAGGGCCTCTTCCAGAGGAAATCGATGAGCCAGAAAATGAACATCTACCCCGGCTCATACTGGACTTCAAGCGGGATGATTTTGGAAGACTAAGAGAGCTCATTGATGCCATCAATAACGACTGATTGAGGATAACCAAGAACAGATATGAATCGCTTGAGTTAACAGCTCCTCAATGCTGGCCAGTTGTGAACCAAGCCTTTAGTTGATTTGATAAAATTCTCCCTCAGGTGCTAGTTCCACCTAGATCGTAGTATGCCCCAAATGGGGATTGTGTATCCAGCAACGACCTGCCCTGACAATTCCCTGCCATGTTTCTTCCGCAAATCTTTAAAAAAAATGGTAGGCACGGGCGCCTAACCGCTACGACAAAATCGAATTCCGTGGAGCAATATATTCAGCTATTATACCTAAAGAATATTCGAAGCTTTCTGGTTTGCTTTCATGTTCACGGCTTGCAGCAAGGTATTTGCTGAGGTCTTTAAAAAACTTGACAATTTTTGTCATCGTATGAAAGATAATGGACTTCAGAAAAGTCTACCCTCTTTATTCGAAGTAAAGAAGATGGTCAGGTTTTGCAAAGCTCTCAAGAGGTTTAAATTGAAGCAGGAATTTTCTTTTTTAAATCCCGTTTGGGCGATGTTATATAAAATCGTGAAGCTATTTTATAACTCTTAGAACCAGATCACTCCATGAAAAAATTTATCTATTTAGATAATGCTGCGACTTCATTTCCCAAACCTCCCCAGGTCCTGGAAGCCATGATTCATTATATGAAAGAAGTCGGGGCTAATCCGGGTAGATCAGGGCATCAATTATCTCTTAATGCCTCCAGTATTGTACAGCATACACGTGAGAGTCTCGCAACACTATTCAATAGTATCGACCCACAGCGTATTGTGTTCACGATGAATGCAACCGAGTCACTCAATATCATCATTTATGGTTTCCTGAACCCAGGTGATAATGTCATTATTTCATCAATGGAACATAACTCGGTTGTGCGGCCATTAAAGCATCTGGAGGACAGTTCCGTTATAACCTTAACAATAGCCCCGTGTGACCCTAAAGGGTTTTTAGACATTGATGCGTTGCCAAAGCTTATTCAAAAAAATACTGCTTTGATGGTTTTAAACCACGCATCAAATGTTTGCGGAACCATTCAAGATGTAAGGGGTGTAAAAAAGGCCATAGGTGGTATTCCGCTTTTACTCGATGCTGCGCAGACAGCTGGTTGTTATCCGATCGATGTTACAGCTGACAGTATCGACTTTTTGGCTTTCACCGGTCACAAAGGCCTTTTAGGGCCTCAAGGGACCGGCGGCCTATACATCCGAGAGGGCCTGAAAGTCCGCCCGTTGAAACGGGGGGGAACAGGCAGCATTTCTGAAAAGATCGAACAGCCGGATTTTTTACCAGATGCCTTTGAGAGTGGAACCCAAAACAATGCTGGTATCGCTGGACTTGGTGCAGGGGTTGATTTTATCCTAAAGGAGGGAGTATGCACAATAAAAAAGCATGAAGAGTCACTCACCTCAGCGATGCTCAAGGAATTATACGACGTGCCGGGCCTCACAATTTATGGACCACTTAAGGCTGAGCAGCAAACGGCAACCGTCTCCGTCACATTTGATTCCATTTTACCTACCGGGTCTGATCATGCATTTAGCGGTTGTGGATCACTCAATTTGGCGTGGATGGAGGAAGGTATTCCCGTAACCGATGTCGGCAATATCCTTGATAGTGACTATGACATCTTTGTGCGGGTAGGTTTGCATTGTGCTCCCTTGGCACACAAAACCCTTGGTACCTATCCTGAAGGAACAGTTCGGTTTAGCATGGGGTATTTCAATACCTTACAAGATATCGAATATCTCACGAAAGTAATCAGAAGGATTGCTGAAAAATAAATCCCTCGATATGAGCAGGGGAATAAATGCTATTGTTGTTCCTTATTTTTCTTTAAGGTTGAGGGGAACTCCTCAAAGGTTGCAGGGAGATTTTTTATACTGGGCCCTATAGCATCATACGCAGCCTTGGCAACGGCTGGGGCAGTTGGAACAAGCCTGGGATCACCAACTAGCTTAGCCCCAAAGGACCAATGCTGATTATCTGTCTCGATACATTCCGTATGAATCTGGAAATCGATATCAGATGAGAGATTTGAAAACTGCCTTCATTTGCGCTCATAAATCGTTTTCGACCCTGCAAACATCTCACTTTGCTGTAATGGCAAAAATCGCGCTAACCTCACTGTGCCTCGCCCGTCGCGGCAGGCGGGTGACATCTTTATCCTCTATCAGGCTGATTACTTTCATCTTTCCAGAACATTTCGAGGACTTCAGAAGGCCTGCTTCATAGATTTTCTGGATCAGTCTTGAAAACAGGAAGAAAACCACAACAGAAACAGAAATAGGTATAGCACACCGGATTAATCGAGACCTTTGCATAACCCCTATTGATCTAAAGACGATGGGCTTTTTTTCAGTTCCGAGGCTCTCCGAGCCGGAAGCAACCAGTCACTTCAAAAAAGTCCATCGTCTTTATGGGGATGGTGAAAATCGCCGGGTTTTTCAAAGGTCTCATGATATGTATGGATAATCCTCACCACACAAGCGTCTTATAGATCCAGCCAGTGTCTCCGTCCGCATGCTGGATGTGAATCCAGTTTTCTTTCCGTTCCAGAACCTTAAATGGAACTCCCTTTTCCGCCCGGAACAGCACATCATGCCTGGTTCCAGGGCCCGAGCGGACATTTACGTCGTCTTTTCTGGTGATGACCGAATCTATATTTTTCACTAGATTTTTGTGAATCCAGGCCTTATACCCCTCGAAATCTTTGAAATAATACCATTTCCCGGTTTCATCGGTATCCAGCGTTTCAATAGGGGTATACCGTTCGAGCTTCCACAGCAAGGATTCTTCCGTGCTGGGCCCGGACCGGATGTTGGCTACGGAAACGTCAACGGCAAGCCGCTTTGCCCAGGCCGGTCCGAATAATATTGCTGAAAAGGTAAGGGTGATAAGGACGGCCATGGCAATCTGAACAGTAGCATGTTTTGCTGCTTTCATATCTCCCTCTTTTTGGTTATTTGAGCCTTGATCTGGTTTTATTTTTTATATGTCCCATTGATAAGAAGAGACCTTTGCATAACCCCTCTTGATCTAAAGACGATGGGCTTTTTTTCAGTTCCGAGGCTCCCGGGTTGGTCTTTTCAGCAACGTATCCTTGGGGGAGTTTTGCCCTCTCCGAGCGGGAGGCTCTCCGAGCTGGAAGCCACCAGTCACTTCAAAAAAGTCCATAGTCTTTTTGGGGATGGTGAGAATCGCCGGGTTTTTCAAAGGTCTCAAGAACTATTTTTTTGTGCTGGGAGTATAGGAAATCTTCCATTGTATGTC
>JAWOBA010000048.1:0-8205 GCA_046498285.1 Desulfatiglandales bacterium
GTCGGGGCACTGGTGGGGATATTCTTTCTGCGCCAGGGATTTAACCTGGGGCGGGCCGCTCGCATGAAAGCGGCGGCCGGCTGGCTTTTCCCCCTTTTAATTGTGGGACTTCTGCTTATCCTGTTGATCAAACCCGGATTTCTGTTCGAAAGTGAAACCGGCCCCGGTTCGCTGCATGCCGCCATATTTTAGAAGAGTCAGATTAGTCCTGTTGGAGCTACCAGTGAGTAAGGATGAACCAGTTTTCCAAGTGCTGATAGGGCCTGAATTCAGTCTACTTTTAAAAAATTCCTAACAGCTCAAAATTCCTGCATTATATTATGGTAAAAGACCTTTTATGAAATTCTGGCTGCCGGTCACTTCAGAAAACTCTACCCTCTCTATTCGAAGTAAAAAATGGTCAGACTTTGCAAAGCTCTAAATGAGCATACCATTAGTCCCTAAAGTGGGAGTAACTTTTATTACATTTAGGTTTTCTGTATATCTGAGACCTTTGAAAAACCCGGCGATTTTCACCATCCCCAAAAAGACGATGGACTTTTTTGAAGTGACTGGCGGAAGGGTGCTGAAAAGACCAACCCAGGAGCCTCGGAACTGAAAAAAAGCCATCGTCTTTAGATCAATACGGGTTATGCAAAGGCTTCCTTTGATGATAAAGTTCATACTTTTCATTTTGCCACATAAAAAAGTGAACCTAATCGCTTAAAATTCCTTAATAATAATAGTGATAGTTAGTTTTTTGTTGTCAAAAAGTATATTTTCTCGTTAAATAGAAAAAATAGGGTGTTTTTAAAGGTGAGTCCTTTGTCGAATCCGACAATTTTGTCATCCTAAAAAAGTATACTCTTGTTAAAAAGATATGAGATGTACAGGTTGAATGGTCAAACCCTTGTTACCTCTGAGTTTTGCTGATTCGGTTCCCGGTGGGATCCAGGGCATGGATTTGCGAGGTTGGTAGAAAGGTTTCTGTTTCTGCGTGGATGTCAAAATGTTGGCATACAATGACTTTGAGACCTTTGAAAAACCTGGTGATTTTCAGAATTCCACGTTGTTTAAAATAAACCACAAGTCACGAAGGACACAAAGAAAAGCTTGTATGTCCGGCGGGTTAAACGCCGGACATACATAGTTTCGCCCAAGGGACAGTCCTTGCTTTGTGTACCTTGTGCCTTGTGGTTCAAAAAAGGGAATAAGTCAACGAAGTCAACAATGTCCCTAAAATCCCGATTTATCGGGGCAATGCAGAGAGTGCAAAATTTATCCGCCTCTGGCGGGCTCCCCCATGGATACGTTGCTGAAAAGACCAGCCCGGGAGCCTCGGCCTCCGGCCCGGAGGGAACTGAAAAAAAGCCCATTGTCTTTAGATCAAGAGGGGTTATGCAAAGGTCTCATAAACATGTTACTGAGGATATGTTTGTTTAGCTTCTCAAACGTAGGCCTTTACAAAACCTGCTCTGTGGAATCCCCTAAAAGGGGTCCCGCAACGCGGGAATTCCACAGGGCAGGTTTTGTCATCCTAAAAAAGACAATGGACACTTTTGAAGTGACTGGTGGCCTCCAGCCAGAAAGAAATTAAAGGAAAGCCCATCGCCTTTAAAGAAATAGTAGTTACGCAAAACTCTGAAACGATACCTCGATCAGCTTCCCTCTTCTGGAGGGGGGTACTGTTGTTCACTTTTAACATTAGGCAAAGAAAATGAAAAACTACTATATTGGCATTGACGCCGGTTCTGTAAGTGTAAATGCTGTTGCAATTAACAACCAGGGACAATTAATCTATGAATATCCCTACAAAAGACACTTTGGCGGAGTAGAAACATCCGTATTCGAGGTTGTCAGCAAACTATATGATCGCCTTGGCAATGAGAACATCGCCTCCCTGAGCTTTACAGGAAGCCACGGAAGAATCATAAGTGAGAAGCTTGGCGTATTTTATGAGTTTGAATCCATCGCCCAAATCCTTGGCGCCATAAATTTACAGCCTGATGTGCGATCCATCATAAGCATGGGAGGACAGGACACAGCCCTGTATACCCTTAGCCATAATGGGGGCACATGGCAGCTCGATGACTTCAATACAAATACCCCCTGTGCATCCGGCACAGGGTCCTTTATAGATCAACAGGCAGAAAGACTGGCATCATCTATATACGGTAAAAAGCTCAATAAATCAGAGACTCACATCACCAAAATCCTGGAAGATTTTGTCTCCCTGGGTCTCAAGAGCAAAAATCCTGTACGGGTGGCCTGCAGATGTACCGTATTTACCAAGACAGATATGATACACCTGCAGAACAAGGGTGAGAAGCTTGAAGATATCATTGCCGGCCTGCACATTGGAAATACATCTAATTATCTCAGCACTATTGTCTCAAATCGGGTGCTGCCGGAGCCAATAATGTTTATCGGAGGACTCACCTTAAACGAACTTCAGGTGAGGGGATTCAGGCACCATTTTCCCCAATTGATTGTCCCTGAGCACTCTACCTCTATTGGCGCATTAGGAGTGGCCCTCCAGGCAAAAGAGCAGAATATTGCTCACAAGCCCCAGTTGGATCAATTAAAATCTATTACCGAAAAAAGTACCTTTTCATTCCCATCTGCTCCCAGGCTGGAGCTAATCAAAACAAATTTCCCTGAAAATAACACCGTAAAACGGGTAGTCAAGGGTGGAGAAAAAATACCGGTATTTTTGGGCATTGATATAGGCTCCACTACCACCAAATACGCGCTCATCGATGAGCAGAGAGAGATCATTGACAAGGAATATCGCCATACAATGGGAAAGCCGATTGAGGTGACACAAACTCTTCTGAAGATCCTTAAGGATAGACTTGGAGATATAATTGATATAAAGGGGGTGGCAACCACTGGCTCAGGCAGGATGGTGGTCGGCGATTTCCTCAATGCAGATTTAATTATCGATGAGATTACCGCCCATGCTCGTGGTGCAGTTGAAATCGACCCCTTAATAGATACAGTCTTCGAGATAGGAGGTCAGGACAGCAAATATATTTCTATTTCCAATACCTTCCCGCTTGACTTCGATATGAACAAGGTATGTGCAGCTGGAACAGGGAGCTTTCTCCATGAGCTTGCAAACAAAAACGGCATTAACATTGTTAAAGAATTCCAGGAAATAGCCCTTTCATCGGAGAAACCTATCAAACTTACTGAACGGTGCACGGTGTTTATGGAATCTGATCTGGTTTCCTATGCGCAAAAAGGTGGGCAAAGAAATGACCTGATCGCCGGCCTCTGCTACGCCATTGTCTATAATTACTTGCACAGGGTGGTGGGAAACAAAAAGATAGGTGATAGGATCATGTTTTTAGGAGGCCCATCTCTTAATAAAGCAATAGTATCCGCCTTTGAGGCAGTGCTGGGAAAGGGTCTTTTGATACCCAAGCACCGTGAGGTGCTGGGAGGATTCGGTGCTGGCATCAGCGTTCAGGAAAAGATGACCAAGGAGAAAAAGGAAAAATCCTCATTCAGGGGTATAGATGAGGCAATTAATGACAAGCTCGAATTCAAGGAAGCTACATGCCATGCGGACCCCAATTGCCACAATGAGTGTAAGCTGAAGATTTACAATTTCGGTGGAAGAAAGAGTGTTTGGGGAGGAGAGTGCGGCAGATATGAAATAAGAAGCAATTATGGTGAGAAAAAAGAGGATTACTTCAAATTAAGGGATACTATCTGGGAGAACCACCTCAAGGGTCTCTACCATGATCTGGGAGATTTAAAAAAGGGTGTTGAGGACAACAGGGCCATCTTTGAGGTTGATGGAAGGCCAACCGTGGGAATGCAGAGGGCGCTATACAATCACCAGCTTGCCCTTTTCTGGGCAAGTTTCTTCGATGTACTGGGATACAGGTTGGTACTGACACAAAAAACCAACGACCGGATCTCAAAAATGGGAATTGAGTCAATGACAACTGAGACATGCTTTCCAGTCAAGGTCTCACATGGGCATGTTAGAGATCTCCTTGGTAAGACACGGTATCTATTTCTGCCCAATATCATTGACTTTCCTGCTCAGGATAATAAGGATAATGTCTATTGCCCCATGGTTGAGGGAAATCAGTATATGGTCAAGGCAGCCCTGAGACTGAAAGATGAAGATATATTAAATCCAACTATCCACCTCAAGTATAATCCTGATTTATTGAGCATCGAATTACATAAGCAAATAGGCAAGACATTGAGGGCATCCTCAAGGAAAATCAGGGAAGCGATCGATATTGGATTTGGCAGGCAACACGACTTTGAAAATGAGTTATACGCTCATGGTGCTGAAATCATATCCTCTTTGGGAGAAAAGGAGCCTCTGGTGCTGGTTACTGGCAGGCCCTATAACATCTACGATGAAAAATTGAATCTGATGCTTGGGCAGAATATATCCAAGATAGGTGTGACTGCCGTTCCCCAGGATTTTTTTGATGTCACCAAAATGGATCTTTCTGATTTTCCGAACATGTATTGGGCCTATGGCTACCAGATATTAAAATCTGCAAAGCTCATAAAGCTAAGGCCAAACTTTTTCGGCCTTCATCTTACCAACTTCAGCTGCGGCCCTGATTCTTTTATAGAGCATTTCTACAAATATATCATGGGGGAAAAGCCTTACCTTATACTGGAATTGGATGAACACAGTGCGGTAGCAGGGGTGATGACAAGGCTTGAGGCATTTAAAAACGTAGTGCAATCTGTACAAAAAAAGGAATCTGTAGAATCCAAGACTACAACAATTACGGCAATGAGGTCTTAAAATGGAAAAAATTACTCAATTAGATGCTTTTCGTGCCATATCTAAGGGAGTTGGACGATTTAGCGTTCAGGGAAAGACATTCTTGATCCCGCAGATGAACCAATTTAACAGTCAACTTTTGGCAGGAGTCTTCACAGGATTTGGAGTCAATTCCATGGCTATGGAGACATATGAGGGCCTGGATCTGGGGAAAAAATTCACCTCAGGCAAAGAGTGCTTTCCCTGTATAGTAACCCTTGGGGATATTCTTCTATTCATGGAAAAGGAGAAGGAGAAGCTCGGTGAAGCGTTTGATCCCAAGAACTATATTTACTTTATGCCCGATGCAGATGGTCCATGCAGGTTTGGCATGTACAACAAATTTCACCGGATAATCCTTGATTCCATACCTGGTTTAGACAAGCTGAAGATTAGCGAACTCACCTCGGATGATGCATACGATCTCAAGGGACTGATACCAAAAGAAAAATTGATAGCCTTCAGGAAGGCAGCGTATCTTTCTATTGTGGTGGGAGATATCCTTGATAGGTTAGTTTGGAGGATCAGGCCTTACGAGAAGGCTGAAGGAATGGTAGATACCTTCATAAATAAAGCCATGGATCGGATGGCCAAATCCTTTGCCAAGCACTCATCTAAAAAAGATCTCTCTCCTATCACTGATGATTTAATAGAAATCGTAAAAGAAGGAAAAAATATTATTGATCCCCGTATCCCGAGAAAACCCCTCATAGGTGCGGTTGGGGAAATCTATTTACGGTCCCACGTGAAATCTAATCAGGATACCATTAGAACACTCGAGAAATATGGGGCCGAGGTCGTAAACGCCTCTATCGGGGAATGGATAAACTATACTACCTATGATCAGGTAAGAGAAGCCAAGATTGGCATGAGCTTGAATCTTAGAAGGTTTAATCTAAAAGAAATAAAAAAACATCTCCTGCAGTATCTAAAATATAATATCACTCTCTTTTACCAGTATATGCAGCAGAGGAAGGTGTACAATATGGTACGGAAATACCTTGATATTCCGGAGGATCACAAGATAGGCCATCTGGAAAAGGTATTAAAGAAAAGCAATGCCTTCTCCTTTGAGGTAGGTACCGAGGCATGCCTTAGTATTTCCTCCGCCTTAGAGCTTTCACACCAGGGATACAACGGAATTATAAACATATTTCCCTTTACCTGCCTGCCGAGTAATCTAACCGCCTCCATAACCAAGCCCTTAATGGGCAAGCTTAATGTACCCTACATTGATGTTGACTACGATGGCTCATTTCAACCAGGCAGGGAGGCAGCCTTACGAACATTTATGTATCAAGCCAATCAACACTTTAAAATAAATGGAAGACCCTAAATGTATAAAATGCTTATAAATGCGGTGGATCCGGAAGAATACCGGATTGCAATACTCAAGGATGGCGAACTGGATGAATTTTATATCGCCACCTCTACAAGAGAAGAAACCAAAGGAAATATCTATAAAGGTACAGTCGTCAGGATTGAACGATCTCTTCAAGCAGCCTTTATCAATTATGGGGCTGATAAAAATGGTTTTCTGTCAATGGGAGAGATTCATCCCGAGTATTATGAATCGGAGGGATTGGTTTCTAACACGAAAACAGCTCCTCAAATAGAAAAAGTACTCAAAAAGGGGACCGAGGTTCTGGTGCAGGTCACAAAAGAAAGAGAAGGGAAAAAGGGGGCATATCTTACCACTTATATATCTTTGGCAGGCAGGTATCTTGTCTTAACACCAGGGAGCCCCAATAGTGGTATCTCACAAAAAATAGAGGATGAAGAGGAACGCCAAAGACTAAAATCTGTTATGAATGAGCTCAAACTGCCGGAAGAGATAGGTTATATAGTAAGAACTGCCGCCTCTGGACAAAAAAAACGCACCATAGATCGAGATTTGAAAAATCTTTTACGAATGTGGGATGATATCAAAAAAAGGGCTGAAAAAGAACCCGCTCGATCACTTCTCTTTAAGGAAGCAGATCTTGGACTGAGAACGCTGAGGGACTACTTTAGCGCCGAGGTAGATGAAGTCCTTGTTGATGACAAGGAAACCTTGTTGGAAATAAAGGATTTCATGAAGGTTATATCTCCCAGACACCAAAAAAGAGTCAGGCTATACAAGGAAAAGACACCCATATTTTCTGAATATGGAATCGAAAAACAGATCGAACAGATCTATAGCAGCAGGGTCCCTTTAAAAAGTGGGGGATCAATTGTAATTGACCCCACTGAGGCCCTGATTTCAATTGATGTAAATAGTGGAAGCGCCACAAGATCCAGAGGGATAGAGAACACAGCATATAAAACCAATCTGGAAGCAGCCACGGAAATAGCCAGGCACTTGAGACTGAGAGATATAGGTGGCTTGGTCGTTATAGACTTTATCGATATGAAAGAACCCAAGCATATACGAGATCTCATAAAAAAGGTAAAAGAAGAAACTAAGAGGGATAGGGCAAAGATGAATTTCTCAAACATTTCTAAATTTGGCCTCATGGAACTCTCCAGGCAGCGATTAAGGCCATCTATAGAATCAAAAAGTTACCAGATCTGCGAATACTGCCAAGGTAGAGGAATTGTGAGGTCTGTTGAGGCTTCAGCAGTGTCTTTCCTTCGCCAAATATGGCTTGGAGCGTCAAAAGGAAATATTGAGACAGTAACTGGTACGCTGCCAAGCAATATAAGCAACTATCTGTTGAATAAAAAACGCTCAGAGATAGTTGAGCTCGAAAAACGCTATGGAGTGAGCATTGAAATCCAAGCGAATCCCAACCTCTCACCATGGGAGGGTGATATAAAGCTCACAGAGAAAAGCAGCGCAAAAGAGGCATAGTTACCCATACCCGGAAAACCGGAAAATCTCTGTCACAATAATAAAGACAATGGTCTTTTCTGAAGTGACTGGTGGCCTCCGGCCCGGAGAGCCTGCGCCTCGGAGGGGGCAAGATTTATCCGCCTCTGGCAGACTCCCCCATGGATACGAGACTTTGAAAAACGTTACAATTCCTGTCATCATATGAAAGATGATGGACTTTTTTTCAGTTCCCTCCGGTGTAGGGACCTTTCCTATTTCTATGGTTGCATGAAGTGGTCCATCGTCTCTCGATAAAGAGAGACCTTTGAAAAATGTTACAATTCCTGTCATCATCTGAAAGACGATGGACTTTTTTGAAGTGACTGGTGGCTTCCGGCTCGGAGAGCCTCCCGCTCGGAGAGGGCAAAACTCCCCCGTGGATACGTTGCTGAAAAGACCAGCCCGAGAGCCTTGGAACTGAAAAAAAGTCCATGGTCTTTGTTGCGATCATGAAAATAGCCAGGTTTTTTAAAGGTATCATATTGACACTTTTGAACCGTCCCTTCATTCGCGCTCATAAATCTTTTTCGACCCTCCACGTCTTGCTTAGCTGCAAAGGCAA
>JAWOBA010000070.1:0-11298 GCA_046498285.1 Desulfatiglandales bacterium
CCGCCTCGTTTACAACTCGGAAATCCTTATCCTGGAGGGAAAAAGTTATCGAAAGAGGTCATAGCCTACTGCCACTATAAATTTATAAATTCCATGAAAAAGAGGGGGGAATCTGTTTCCTATGTAACCCGAAAGGGAGAAGTGCGTCTTAGGCATGGGGTGGTGGATTTTTTCTCCGATGATTTTGGCTGTTTTTTGTGCCGTTGTTTACAATAAAGAAGACAGGAAAAGAAATAGCATCGTTTAAGTTACGAAGCTACGCCCCAAAAAGGTGACCGCCTTCAGCTGGAATCGGTGACCGGCTTCGACTGGAATCACTGGTCAGAATCAAATGGAATCGGCGGTCAGTATCAACTGGAATGGGTGACCGGAATGGACTGGAATATGCACTCTCTGGAAGGACATGCTGGAGAAAAGGGCTGATAAACTCAAACATTGACTAAAAAACTTTTTATGGTACGATAAAAAGACTGGAGGTCATGAAATGAATATAACGAACGACATAAAGCCCATCACTTACCTAAAAAGCTGTGCAGCCGATGTGCTAAAACAAATTAACGAAACGCATCGCCCTGTAATTATTACCCAAAACGGAGAGCCAAGGGCTGTTTTGCAAGATCCTGAAAGCTATGAAAATATGAGAAATGCCATTGGCATTCTCAAGCTGCTTAACCAGGGAGAGGATGATATTAAGTCTGGAAACACTGACTCTCAAGAGGAGGTATTCGCTAATCTCGAGAAGAAATTAAAAGAAAAATGAAAAAGAAATATGAAGTTATTTGGGCCAATGCGGCCGAAAATGATCTTTTAAAAATTCTCGAATATATCGCCCAAAGCATCCCAGGTAACGCATTAAAAGTATTAAAGAAAATAAAAAAGCAAGTGTCAGAATTGTATCATTCGCCTGAGCGCTGTCGCATTGTTCCTGAGCTATACGAACATGGCATAACGCAGTATCGGGAAATGATAATAAAACCATGGAGAATTATGTATCGAGTCCACAATTCATCGGTCTATGTGTTATCCGTCTTGGACTCAAGGCAAAATATTGAAGATATCTTATTAAAAAGGTATACGCAGCACCTTGTTTAAGGAAAATTTATTCATCAAAACAGCCGCTTGCGCTAACAAAACGGCTCAACCAGAACGCGCCAAAAAGCGGCGCGTCTGTTAGCCGCGACGTTAGCCATCAGAAAGAATTTGACAAGCCATATCGATAGTGCTATCGTAATACAAAATAATATCGATGGAGGTTTTGTTATGCAAACTGTAACCGTATCACCTAAATTTCAAGTTGTTATACCAAAAGCAGTCAGGCAGGCACTGCAGATACGTCCAGGCCAAAAAATGCAAGTAGTAGAATACAATGGTCGAATTGAACTTATCCCAGAAAAAGACATTAAAGAACTGCGTGGTTTTATCAAGGGGATAAATACGGAATTCGAACGAGAGGAAGACAGAGTATGAATATTGTCGATTCTTCAGGTTGGCTTGCATATTTTGCTGATGAGCCAAACGCTAAACACTTTCTCACCCCCTTAAAAGACACGGCGTCACTTGTTGTCCCGACGGTCACTATTTATGAAGTTTTTAAGGTAGTCCTTCGAGAATCTGGAGAGGATGAAGCCTTACATGCAGTCGTTGCGATGCGGAAGGGTTCTGTCGTTGAATTGACGAGTTCATTGGCTATTTCAGCCTCAAAAATAAGCTTGGAAAATAGCATCCCGATGGCTGATAGCATTATCATTGCAACTGCAAAAGAATATGACGCAACTATATGGACTCAAGATTCAGATTTTAAAAATTTGAACAAAGTAAAATATTTTCCAAAAAAATAAGTGAATGGCTAACGAATAAGGTTAGGTGTGAGAGCGGAGCGAACCACAATCTGAACCGTTTGTTGGACAAGCCCGGTTCCATTATATAGAAAAAAGCTTTTTTGAAGAATAGCGCTTAGTAGGGAAAGATGGAAGGGAAAATTTTTTTCTACTCCTAAAAAGGATATTTTTCAGGAGCCATTCACAAGGTAAGGTAATTTTGAAGCCTGAAATTGCTGTTTTTTGGATGTACTTATCCCTTACCGAATAAATCGGATTCTGGAAGCAATACTTATGCCCTTTTCGATTTACATAACGATACCTCCTTACCGGTTCATGTAAGACAAGCGGCTTCCCTCGGCGGTGACCCGGGAATCATGGTCGCTACGATTGTCATTGCAGCGCCGCAGACTGGGCAGGCAACTTTGGGCCGTTTTTTGACTCCACCTAACATCTTGAAGACGGGCACTCGCAGCACCATTTGCAGAAAACGAATGAGCCTTTTACTGCAGGGATGGAGAAAGCCATAACATCTGGTTCTGTGAAAGCCTCTGGGCAGCACATGGAGCATGAGCAGATAGAGGAAATATTCTCCCGGGACATTACGTGTTCGGTATTTCCCGGTTTTGGCATGAAGATACCTGAAGGTGACCGTACCATCTTGGCAACAGAGAATGTCCTTTTCCTGGATAACGCCTCTGTACAGGTACTTTCCAAGATAAATGAGGGCCTTGTCGCCGTTGCCGACATTTTTACAGTCAACGACCCACTGCTTCGGACAATCTCCTGGGACTTGCAGGCCATTGTCGACAAAGGCCTGCAGGAGCTTTGCCCTGAAGACTTTTGCCAGGGCCTTATGATTGAAGAGATAATTGGGAGATTTCGTACGCCACAGTCCTGTTTTCATGTTGATGCTTGCCCCCGGCATGACGACATGGATGTGCGGGTGATAGTCAAGTGCCCTTGACTGGGTATGGAGAATGGCGGTGAATCCCGCTGCGCCACCGAGTTTTTTGTCGTTTTGGGTGAAGCTCTTGAGGAGGTCCTGGACAGCAGCGAACATCAGAGAATAGACTGTCTTCTGGTTTTTCCAGGCAAGATCTCTGAGTTGTTCGGGCAGAGTGAAGGTGAGCAGGTAGTACTGGGCCGGCAGCCGCCTGCTCAACTGATTCTCGATCCATTGCTGGCTTTCATGGTTCTGGCAATGGGGACAGTTTCTGTGGCCGCAGGAATGCGGGATATAGGTCTGCTTCCTGCACTGGTGATTGGAACATTGGACCAGCATATGCGGACCATGCTCCTGTCTGCACTGGGCCATGGCCTGCAGGGCCTTTCTATGACCAGGCAGGATAAATTTTTCATATTGAGCAAAAAAGCGATCCCTGAACTGGTTGATGATCGTGGAGAGCAGAATCATTTGACACCTCCCCACTGTATCTCAAAGTTGTTGACCAGTGTATTGAGGGCCAAGCGGACATTATTGCCGGTCTTGGCGGTCAGGTGGGTGTACCTGGAGGTGGTCAGTATGCTGACATGGCCCAGGATCTTTTGCAGTTCAACGAGATCGACCCCGGCTTCCAGCAAGTGGGTGGCATAGCTGTGGCGCAGGGAGTGGCAGGAAATTTTTTTTTAATGCCGAGCTGTCCGACGACTTTTTTCATGGCGACCTGGATTCCGCCTTTAGCCAGTGGCTGATCGACGAGGTGGGCATTTTTACACCCCTTTTTCCGGCTTGGAAAAAGAAAATGAGGATGTTTGTGTACTGACCAGAAGTCTCTCAACACATGCAGGGTCTTTTCTGGCAGTGGGACCAGCCGGTCTTTGTTGCCTTTGGAGTCACGGATATGAACCCGCATATTGAGGGGGTCGATATCTCCTACGGTCAGACCGATTCCTTCGCTGAGGCGCAGCCCAAGGCTGTAGACAGTAAAGAAAAAGACCCTGTAGCTCAACCTGTTGGTAAGGGCAAACAGTCGAGCCAGCTCCTCGACAGACAGGATGTCGGGTATCCTGAATGTTCTTGGTGGCTTAACCAGGGGAATGTCCTGCCAGGGCTTGTTGAGAACCAGAGTGTAAAAAAGCTTCAGGCTATACAGATCGAGTTTGACCGTGCTCCAGGAATGGCTTTCCAGGAGTTCGTTGAAATAATCAAGCAGCTGATCGGATGTCAGGTTGTCGATCCGGCCATCGGAATAGTTGCCGACCCGTCTGATTGCCCTTGAGTAGGAATCAATGGACTTGGGCTGCAGGCCGCTCAGCTTCAGGGATTTTTTATATTTCTGGTAGTACTTGTTGAAGCTGAAATCTTGGGGCATGCTGGTGTTCATAGTAACCTCCTTTTGGGTAATAATGGATAAAGTGGCAAGTGAGCTTGCATTGCCAATTATCTTTTATTACAGAAAAAGATTGAGGTTACAATATGTTAAATAAAAAAGGGATGAAGGAGCCTTGCCTGCCGCGTAGCGGCTTCGTCCAAAACTAACGGTAACAAAATGCTTGCCCTGCGGTGTGCCCTGGTCAATAAAATCTTTGATCACATTTTTCCTCAATTCGTGACACAGGAAAAAGCGATGCGGTTTTTAACAAATGGGTAATGCTCCCTGTTCGAAACGGGCTTCCCAAACTCCTATCCGGCGAACTCCGCATCCCTGATGCCGAAAAAATGGTGGAGGAAATAAATTAATGAAATTCACCGAGGTGCGGCAGAACCTTCTTGATCCTATTCGTTACAAGGGATTGGTTGAGGCTCTATTTGTCCAGTTTTTCATACAAAAAACTGGACAAATAGAAATATATTCAGTAGAGTTTATTTCATGAAAGATGCCGAATACATAAAGAATACCATCGACCGTTTCCCAAAAGGTTACGTTTTCACCTATGATGATTTTACTGAGAAGGTGAAAAGCGAGGAGGCGTTGGCAAAGGCCCTGAACCGGCTGGTCGCTGCCGGTAAGATCATCAAACTTGCCAAGGGTAAATTTTATAAACCGGAACAGTCGGCCTTTGGAGAGTTGCCGCCTGACAGGTATCAGGTGGTGAAAGACCTTCTGGAACGTGACGGCAAAGTGGAGGGGTATCTTACCGGACTCAGTATCTACAACTCTCTTGGTCTCACCACCCAGGTAGGCAGCGTTATTCAGATTGGCAGAAATGAGCCTCGTTCATCTTTTAGACGGGGGCGATACACCATCTCTTTTATGAAACAGAAGAACAATATCATCAGAGAAAATATCCCCCTTCTCCAGATTCTCGACAGCCTGCGTTTTATAAAAAAGATTCCCGATTCTTCCATCGGCAACAACTGCAAATCCCTACAGAAACTTATCTCGAATCTCCCGAAAAAAGACCAGGAAAAAATGGTAAAACTGGCCATGAAGTACCAGCCCGCAACCCGTGCACTGCTGGGTGCAATACTCTGCGACATTAACAGAGATGAGATTACAGAGAAATTGAGAAAATCACTCAATCCCTTGACCTCATACACAATTCCCGGAGCGCCTGACGCCCTTTTTTCTGCGACCAGGTGGCGTATCAAATGAGGCTGCATGAGGACAAGACGCTTTTTCGCCAGGCAGTGACTGCCACTGCGGGGCTGTTGGATATCCCGGAAATCTTTATCGAAAAGGATTACTGGGTCACCTGTGCACTGCATACCATCTTTCACGACCCGATTGGGGAGGAGACGGTTTTTAAAGGTGGGACAGCACTTTCTAGATGTTTTGGGTTGATTGAACGCTTTTCAGAAGACATTGACCTGGTGGTCAAACGCCACGAGGGAGAAACGGATAACCAGCTGAAAAGAAAGATAAAGAGGGTCGGCTCGGTTGTGACACCCATGCTGCCGGAGGTTGATATTGAAGGATTAACCCGCAAGATGGGGATGAACCGAAAGACGGCACACAATTACCCGCAAATATTTGACGGCAGATTCGGACAGGTCAGAAATGTGATCGTGGTCGAGGCCACATGGTATGGTTATTATGAGCCGTATACGGAACAATCTCTGTCTGCATATATTCACGACATGATGGTGGAGAAAGGGCAACAGGAGATGATTGAGGAATTTAACCTGCAGCCCTTTCAGGTTAGTGTGCTCCATGTGAACCGGACTTTGTGCGAGAAGATCATGAGTCTGGTGCGCTTTTGTTACATGGAAAATCCCATGGACGATCTGAGAATGAAAATCCGCCATATCTATGATATCCATAAAATGCTGGAGGATCAAGAACTCAGCAGTTTTTTCGATTCTGATGCGCTTGCCGACTTTATCCTCAAGGTTGCCCGGGATGATGTGGAAAGTTTCAGGAGTAATAATGCCTGGCTTGCGCATCATCCGGCTGATTCCCTCTTGTTTCGGGATGTTGAAAGTTGCTGGAGTGGCTTGAAATCAGCATACACGGGAGAGTTCAGGGGGCTGGTTTATGGAAAGTTACCGGAGGAGGAGCAGGTTGTTGAAACACTCACCCGCATTCAAGAGAGATTGCGGAAGATTGAATGGAATATTGAGGTAAATTAATGAGATTCTCAGAGGCAAAGCGGCAAAATAGCCAAAAAGCGTGCTATAATCGCCGTGGCCCGGAAGCTGGCTGTATTGCTGCATAGGCTATGGGTAACCGGTGAGATTTACGAGCCATTCTATAATCAGAGGACAGCCATGAAAAAGACAGCCTGATGGGATAATTTTTTTCTGAATAACCCTTAAACCGAGTAACCAACAAGGAAGAGAGTTCGTTGTTATGTTAATCCCAAACCAAACCTTTAACCAAGCCTAAATAAAAGTCCCGTCCGGGAGACTGCGATTTAAGTCCGGGGTCAGTTGCTTGCCGGCAACACAAAAAGACCGTCGCAGAGATAGCAGCTCCCATAACGAGGATTCCACAGTGCACCGGGCCTGATGGCAAAGGCCCATTAAGAGTGCGAATGGAAGCATGACTTAATCGGGGCTCTCAATGGCTCACAGGCAAAAAAGGTGGTCCGCCACGGCGGACATTGACAAGCCTTCTCATGGAAGCCGTGCGTTGGGATAATCCAAATCGAAATCGGGATCGCTATCGGGATCGAAGAGATATGGCGCTTGGACACGAGAAACTGGATGGCTATCGTCTTTCGGGCTACCAAGTTCGAGAGGATCAAGCGGCCTACAGCGTCGATTTCGATCCCGATAGCGATTTCGATCCCGAAGAAAGAAAATCCCATCGGGATAGGGAGTGACCTCACGGCCACCCCCTCCCACACCACCGTACGTACGGATCGCGTATACGGCGGTTCGGCTGATCAGGACAGGAGGTGAATACCTGGGAGAAAAAGCCCGAGTGTTCTGCTGAAATAGGCATTCGGCATAGCGATTACCATCCACTTGACCTTGCTCATCCGCCACGCGCCTTTCCGGGCATTGCCGGTGGTCATGGCGAAACGATGAGGAATACCGCGTTTCTCCAGTTCCCGGACGCGGGTCCTCGGGTTTTTCCACTGTTGCCAGAGAATGGCCCGGAGGCGGCGTCTGATCCAGTAATGGAGGGATCGGAAACGGTTAGTACTCTGCGTGATCCGGTAATAATTCCACCAGCCGCAGGTACTGGTTAAGTTCGAAGATAATCTGATGAATACTCCGGCCGCGGCTACGACCGGTCAGCTCCCGCACCCGGTTCTTGAATCGCTTGATCGATTTCGAATGGATGCGGATGCGCGTATCGCCCCGCTTGCTGGTGAAGCTGAAACCGAGAAAGCACATCCACCACGGATGGGTGATCTTGCTCTTCTCCTTGTTCACCTTCAGTCTCAGTTTGCGGGTGATGAAGCGCGATACGCCGGCCATAACTCGTACAGCGGCTTTCCTGCTGCGAACGAGGATAATAAAATCGTCCGCATAGCGGACAAAGCGCAGCCCGCGCTTTTCAAGCTCTTTGTCAAGCTCGTCGAGCACAATATTTGACAGCAACGGGGAAAGCGGACCACCCTGGGGAGTTCCTTCGTAAGCCGGTTCGACCAGCCCTCCGATCATCACTCCGGAGGTAAGGAACTTGCGTATGAGTTTCAGCACCCGTTTGTCGCGCACCTTTGTGGCCAGGCAGTGCATCAGCCGGTCGTGGTTGACCCGGTCGAAGAATTTCGACAGGTCCATGTCCACGACATGCCGATAGCCCTGCTCCACATACTGCTTGGCGCGATAAATGGCGTGGTGACAACTCCGTCTGGGCCGGAACCCGAAGCTGGAGTCCGAGAAGGTCGGCTCCCAGATCTGCTGGAGTATCCCGGCGACCGCCTGCTGAATAAGGCGGTCAAGTACAGAGGGGATACCAAGCAGCCTGACGCCGCCCTGTGGTTTCGGGATCTCCTTCCTTCGTACCGGCAACGGCTCATACGTCCCATTTAACAGGGCCGTCTTGATTTTCGTCCAGTGCCGCCGCAGGTAGCTTGGCAGCTGATCGACGGTCATGCCGTCGATGCCTGGCGCGCCTTTGTTGGCCCGGACCTGTTGCAAGGCCCGAGACATGTTCTCCCGTTCAAGGATGATCTCTATGAGTCGGCTTGCTCCTGTCGAGGGATCGGTGAGGTATGACGCTATGGCCATTTCAGTCGTCTGCTGCCCTATGATCATAAGTACATACCTCCTCCCCTCTTCTCATTTACCCCCACCATTCGGCTGAGGGGACCGTTCGGGCCTTGACCGGTGTGAGACCTCCCCGCTTTTCTCTTCACGGGGCTCGTTTCACCGGCTACTATGCCCTCTGCTGACTTCCGTCATGCGGTTGGCGTACCTTGCGGTCTGCTCAGTCCGCCGGGGCGGACACATGGCGGATCTCCCGGGGTGGACACGATGCTTTCCGTACGTGAGCGTCGAGTATACGCTTCCGGCCCTGTAATGGATAGAGGACTTAAGACTGTGTTGCGCCCTGGTCCCAGCCGGACCCGCCTGTACTCGCTTGCTGTTCGTCGCCCCGTACTTTCGCGTTATCCCGCCTCGGCGGGACCGCCTCCTTCGGAGGCCCTGTCGCCAGGACCCCGTTGCGATAACGCTACGCCCTTCGCCTCCATCTGGCTGGGCCCAGAACGCGCCAAAAAGCGGCGCGTCTGTTAGCCGCGACGTTAGGCATCAAAACGAAAAAAGGTGCGAAACAAAAATCCGAGACGTTGGTGAGAAAAATTACTATTAACAACTTTATTGAACAGGAGAACTATCATGAGCATGAAAGACGCATACGAACAGAAACTGCAGGCACAATTGGATGAATGGGGTGCGGAAATCGATAAGCTCAAAGCAAAGGCAGACAATGCGGAAGCCGACACACAACTTAAATATTACAAACAAATTGAAGAATTACAGTCTATGAAGGAAACGGCCACCAATAAACTTGCTGAGCTAAAGGATGCCGGTGACGATGCATGGGAAGACCTCAAAGCAGGCATTGATAGTGCGTGGGATTCTCTCGGCAATGCATTGAAATCATCTGCTTCTAGATTCAAGTAAACATCACCTGATCGCAGCCAAAAGGTAAAAACTAAGGAGGTTACAAATGAAATCAAACATCTGTGCACTGATGTTGATCGGCATACTTGGGGTTACTCCAGTGTGCTATGCTCAGACGGAGAACGCCAACACTTCAATAGAAGAAGTTAAGAAAGAAACTCGGGATTTGCTCCAAGCTATCGGCTCATATACTGCTGATAAAAGGGATGAAGCTGTTCAAAAAGCAAAAGATGGCCTGAAAAAAATGGATAAACGTATCGACGCGCTAGAGGCGAGAGTCGATAAAGACTGGGACAAAATGAACGATGCCGCGCGCAAGGAAGCTCGTGAAAACCTTAAGGCCCTTCGTAAGCAGCGAAATCAAGTGGCCGAATGGTATGGCAGCATGAAAACCAGTTCAGCCGATGCATGGGGCCACATGAAAAAAGGGTTCTCTGATGCATATAAGGATCTTGAGGGTGCCTGGGAAAAGTCCGAAAAGGAATTTGGCTCGAGTGAATAGAATTGCCTAACGAATAAGGTTAGGTGCGACACGAAGTCGCGTGATGAAGTTGTTCCGCCAAGTAGGGACGGAACCGCCCATGTCACTGGGCGAATCTATGGGCCTGAATAAAGCAGCGGCCCGGACAATGTAGCAAAGCGTCGAAGGGCGCGGGGCATCGATCGCGAGAGGCGTGCCCTTCTGGCAGCCATGAGCCGGATGAGCGCTAGATAGGCGGTATGGTGAAAGAATTTGAATCTGCGGTAAAGGTCGTTAATTCGAACAAGCGGAAGTGGCTTTTATGCTTGAACCAAAAGGTATCGGAAGTGGGAGTGGGGCCTCTAACCTGCCTGCTCGTGACCCATAGTGAGGTGGTAGAGTAATAGTGGACACCTTCTTAAGAATTGATTTTATTATAGTAAGGAGGTGTTGTCTACCATGAAAAGAAAAAAGTATACCAAAGAATTTAAGGAAGAGGCTGTAAAGCTGGTAACTGAACAGGGTTATCAAATCGCAGAGGCGGCCCGGAACCTGGGGATTAATGCCGGGACACTCGGGCGCTGGAAGCGGGAGATAGAGGATGATGTTGGGGGAGTCAGCAGCCAAAAAACCATGCAGTCTGAGGTAAGCCGCCTGCACAAAGAGAATAAACGTCTGAAGCAGGAGCGAGAAATCTTAAAAAAGGCGGCCGCCTTCTTCGCCAAAGAGTCGGACTAAGATATCAGTTCATTGATTCGGTGAAGAAGGCATATCCTATTGTTCTGCTTTGTAAAGTAATGGAAGTGAGCCGCAGTGGCTATTACGCCTGGCGGAAGCCGGGTAAGCCAAGGCACCAGCAAGATAATGAAAGGCTTATTCCCGTGGTTCGGGAACTGCATCGTGCCAGTAAAGGGACTTATGGTACCCGTCGCTTATCAGTCGATTTAACGGTTAATGGTTTTCCCTGCGGCCGTTTCAGGGCCAGGACTCTTATGGCTTTGGCGGGGGTAAAGGCCAGGCAGCGAAAGAAGTTCAAGGCTACTACTGACAGCAATCATAATCTGCCTGTGGCGCCTAACCTCCTGGATCGGCGATTTAATGTAACCAAGCCGGATCGAGCTTGGGTGTCTGACGTGACTTACGTCTGGACAACCAAAGGCTGGCTTTATTTAGCCGTAATTATTGATCTGTTTTCTCGCAGGGTTGTGGGTTGGTCAATGAAAAACAGGATAACCAGGAAACTTGTCATTGACGCCCTTCAAATGGCTGTATGGCGCCGTCGACCAGGAAATGGTCTCATATTCCATTCCGACCGTGGCAGCCAGTATTGCAGTAATGACTTCCAGAGGAGGCTGAATGCCCAGGGAATGATCAGCAGTATGAGCCGTAAGGGAGATTGTTGGGATAATGCTGTGGCCGAGAGTTTTTTCGGGAGTTTGAAATCTGAGCGGGTCCTTGTCACTAGCTACGGGACCAAGGAAGAAGCCGTTAAAGATATCGTTGATTACATTGAGATGTTCTATAACAGCAATAGGCTTCATTCCTACCTGGGA
>JAWOBA010000026.1:0-5993 GCA_046498285.1 Desulfatiglandales bacterium
GTTCAACAGCACCTGAAATTGCTCAATTCCCATATGGTCAAGCCTTCTTTTTATTCTAAACTGGAATATTCCAAATGGTAATAAAAGTCAAGAAAAGAATCTGTATAATGCAAATGGTGAACCTGAGGGTAACTCTTTATGTATCATATATGTACCATAAACCCGGATATGAGAAGGATCCTGTTTCTGCCACTCTTCCAGATCCTCTGGCTGGATTTCTTTCAGGGGGGTGATCAGGAGGGCCGATAATCCGCTGATATCTTCTCCGAGAAGGGATACCAGGGTCTCGGGCAAAACGGAGAAACGTGCTCCTGGTTCTCTATTTCAGTTATGGGCGATTCAGTGGTAAAAATGGAGTATGAGGAGAAGGCACAAGATATGGTAAGAGCTCGTAAGGAAAAAATGTTTTGAATACGGTTAAGTAAAAAACCTTCCATACTAACCATGTCTTATTATTGCTATCTGTACAGGGGATGAATAGGGTGTATATCTAACTGTATATCTAACCGTTATAAGTAAAATTCTTCTACACTCAATTGATCGATAAGCGAAAGAACTCATTATTCGCCACCCCTTCTGAAAGTTCTTCGTTTCCGGCTTCATGGTATTTATAACACCTTTACTCAAACATGCGATTTGAGAATGCTATCTCAAAAAGTGGAAGACTTGTGATAAGAAGAATAAATTCTATACCTTCTTGAGGACAAGAGCGGCTTTAATTCATTGCGATACAACTATGAGATAGTAAACGGTGGAGAGATATTATGAGACCTTTGAAAAACCCGGCGATTTTCACCATCCCCAAAAAGACGATGGACTTTTTTGAAGTGACTGGTGGAAGGGTGCTGAAAAGACCAACCCGGGAGCCTCGGAACTGAAAAAAAGCCCATCGTCTTTAGATCAAGAGGGGGTATGCAAAGGTCTCAATAGTGTGATTTAAATACGCCGCACCTCTTGCCCAGACTTAATTTTTAAGCCTGAGCTCCGCGGAGACAGTTTCTGAAATATTGCAGCGACAATAGGATATTTCAGGTAAATAGTGCCAGGGCAGGCAAGGCGGGCTTTAGGTTCTTTTTTAAGGATGGAGGAATATCATAATGGAGGAGAAAGAAAAACAGGGAAAGAAGGAAAAAATCCCCAGGCAACCAATGCCTGAGCAGGAACCCAAAGTAAGAGCAAAAAACTTTAATGAGGTTCCCCTCGGCTATTCGCCTGAGATAGCTATGCGGGAGGCAAGCAGGTGCATTCAGTGTAAAAATCCTACCTGTAGAACTGGCTGCCCAGTGGAGATTAATATCCCTGCCTTTATTAACAGAATCAAAGAGGGTGATTTTAAAGGCGCAATAGCGAAGATTAAGGAGAATAACGCACTCCCCGCCATCTGTGGCAGGGTGTGCCCTCAGGAGGTACAATGCGAAAATAATTGCATCCTTGGAAAGAAGGGAGAGCCTGTTGCTATTGGTCGCTTAGAACGGTTTTGTGCTGATTGGGAAAGAGCTCAAGGCGAAGTCTCAATACCTGAAAAAGAAGCACCTACAGGAAAAAAGGTTGCGGTTGTCGGCTCAGGGCCATCTGGATTAACTGTGGCAGGGGATCTTATTCTAAAAGGCCACGATGTTACCGTTTTTGAGGCCTTTCAAATTCCAGGAGGTGTCCTTGTGTATGGAATCCCGGAATTTAGATTACCAAAGAAAATTGTAGCATCTGAGGTGGACTATATGAAAAAACTGGGTGTTAAATTCCAGGGTGATACCGTTGTTGGCGCCACTATTTCAGTTGATGAGCTTTTTGAAGAAGGGTATGACGCAGTCTATATAGGTGTAGGCGCTGGGCTTCCTGTGTTTATGAATATACCGGGTGAGAATTTGATTGGTGTATATTCGGCAAATGAATATCTAACCAGGAGCAACCTGATGAAGGCATATCTGTTCCCCGAGTATGACACCCCAATCATAAGGGGAAAGGATGTAGTTGTTTTTGGAGCAGGCAATGTTTCAATGGATTCAGCTAGAACTGCACTTCGTCTTGGTGCGGATAGGGTAAGGATTCTTTATCGCAGGTCCAGAGAAGAAATGCCTGCAAGGAACGAAGAAATTCATCATGCTGAACAAGAGGGAGTAGAATTTCTTCTTCTTGCAGCTCCCCTGAATTTTATCGGAGACGAGAATGACCGTTTAATAGGAGTGAGATGCCAAAAAATGGAGCTGGGCGAGCCTGATGAATCTGGAAGGCGCCGGCCAGTACCGATTAAAGGCAGTGAGTTTGAGACAGAGTGTGATACAGCAGTTGTTTCTATTGGTGCTGGTGCGAATCCTCTCTTAACCAAGGCAACTCCTGATATTGAATTAAATAAAAGGGGCTACATAATTGCCGAGCCTGAAACCGGTAAGACAACCAAAAAAGGCGTATGGGCCGGTGGTGATATCGTAACCGGACAGGCAACGGTTATTTTGGCAATGGGTGCTGGAAGGACTGTAGCTAATTCTATTCATGATTATCTTTCACTTGGGTGGTAAAAAAATATAGAAGATCACTCTTGCCCCAAATCGATTTTTTATTTGGACAGCATTTGAACCCTGTAAGCACGCAAATACTATATTTGAATCTCTGAAAGCCCTTTAAAGGTCTTATTTAAGGCCTTTTGGGGGTTAACTGGTATTGAAAATGCCCATCGTTGAATGTCACCGGTTTTTCACAGCATGCGCAGGCACAGACAACCTGAATTTCCGCACGCGAACAGCATCGTGTAAAATCAAATACGTATCTGTCCACAAACGATGGATGTGAATTATTCTGGACAGCAGTGGTAGAAGATAATTTCCTACTCCTACACCTCTCTATATTTTCCTATCACAAGCAAGGACTCAAACTTTGTTGTTCTTGATGAGTTTTTAGCTATGACAGCATCTTATACCATCTATTCCGCCTAACATTTCTTTGCTGTTCGAGCAAATATCAAAAACAGTAAAAAACAAGTGACCTTTCTTCATAAAAATATCCCAGCCGGAAATAAACTCCGGCTGGGATACTGAAGCGGGGAGGAAACCTTTGTTTAAGCTACATGCCAGCAATACTTTTTAACACCGGTCCCCACACATTTAAATTTTAAGGGATTTACAGAAAGAAACTCACGTCTATGTTAGTCCCTTTTGCTTCCTTAATTGCCTATACTTGAAACTTGAAATGGCTGAATAGGTCATCTTTTATATTAACGCGTTCAGAAACTTATTCTGATCCCGACCCCCACCCGTCCAGTTTTGGAAAAATCATCAAGTTCATCAACTTCTGATCTGCCCTGGATATAAATTGATACGTTTGGTTTAGCATCATTATGGGTTATCTGATATCCCATATCAGCAATCAGATCCGTTTTGGTTTCTTCACTTGTGTAAAAAATACCAGCGCCACCGCCGATAAAGAAGTCGGACAGGTAATATGAAAAAATAACATCTCCAATGGTTGCTGGACGGTCTCCGTTGTCGGAGGTCAGCAAAGGCGCCACTCCCAAGAGGCCGGTTACCGCAAGATCCTCCTTGATCTTATACATATAGCCCACTTTGACGGGCATCCATGTTGCCGGATCAAGCTGCTTTAAGAGCCCCACATCGGCGATCAAAAACCCTCGTTTCAAGACCTTTACATCCACAACGCAATGTTCCGATGTTAGTTCATATCCACGGTCATCCGTGACATGCGCTCGTATGGTATAATCACCAGGTTTTTTCATCTCTAATTCTTGGATAAACGGGCTTTTATTCAACACAATCTCATCCACAGTGTCTTCCGAACGATTGGGTATCGTAAATCTAACTGTTTCGATTGTTCCGTCAGGATCGTATGATCCGGATGCATCGAGGGTTACGATTTTACCGGTAAATAACCGTTGTGGTGTAGCCTTTAAGTCGCAGTATGGCGGTTCATTTTTCTTAACGACAGGTGCTGGAGCAGGCGGTGCTTCTTTTTTAACCACAGGGGGCGGTAGTTTTTTTTCTGCAGGCTTCTTGGCAATCGGTTTAATGCTTTTTAATGAGATATTCATACAAACCTTGGGAAAAATAAATTCATAAGCCTGATTCTCATGGTTAACAATGAATCGAAACGCCGTAAAAGGCTCTTTTCCCTTCCATATCACGTCGCGTAATACTTGGGCCTCATGTTTCTTCTTATAAATCATCCATAAAAAGGTCTCATTGGGTTGTATCTGAATTTCATCCAGCTCAGCAGATTTCAGTTGCGCTAGAAAAGGTTCGAAAAGATCTCCCGATGAAGCCTTCATAAAACCATCTTTAACTATATCAGCATTTGCTTTAATAATCCGGTAAACATCCTGCGGCGCTACATCTTTCGCTTTATAAATCGGGTTGGTGCCCAGTTGTGTTAATGTTGCAGCATAAAGCGAATCAGCGCTCATGAAAAGAGTGACTACCATAACCAGAAACACAATTTTTGTTTTCATTTGGTCCCCCCTTTATTCTTTATATATTTCCCCTCAATTTTTAATACTAAGGGAATTTACAAAAATAATAAAATAAAAAATGAAAGTTGTCAAATATATATAGCGATACTTATTTGATTCCTATGCAGCGTTTATGATTTGCCAACATGAAAAAATGGGTTTTGAAACTGGTAAGGTTTTATTCATGGGCCGCTGAAGTTGCTATCCTAATACGTTCTTTGCTCAATAAACTCAGGAATTTTCACAGCATATGCACCTTTAAACAGTGCGACTTTCTTTTTTTTTATAGATTGGTGCCTCGGGATCGACCTCTCTCCTTGACTGAATAATAATAATTGCGGCGATTACCAGAAATCCTCCAAAAATTTGCCACCAATTGAACACTTCTCCTAACATAAAGAATGACAGAATCCCTGCTGAAATCGGCTCTAAGGTTGCAACAATAGTGGCCCGTGTAGCCCGCAGATGTTCTATCCCCATAAAATAGAAACCAAAAGGGATTGCAGTTCCAAATGATACTATATAAAAAACCGTGATAAAGATACGAAATTCCGTTTTCCATACAAGGAGATTGTTTAGGGGCAGAATACTATTAAAAAATAAGGCACCGAAGACAAATGCATACAGGAGAACGGTCCAGGGGTCATACTTTCGCATCAATCCTTCTCCAAGCAGGCTATAAAAGGAAAAAAATCCGGCCGAAAACAGACCGGCAATGACTCCCCATTTGTCTAAAGAAAAAAATGACACACGGTAAGCCTCCACCACAAAAAAACAGCCAATAAAGGCCAACAAAATTGAAAGTACCTTCCAGCGATCCATTCTCTCTCTAAAAAAGAGGTAACTATAGATGGCCACGAAAAATGGAGCTAAATACTGCAGCAAGATAGCCATCGCAACCTTGATTTTAGAGATGGCAAAAAGATAGGTCACCTGCACCCCGCCCATACCGAGTACGCCCAGTATGGCAAGGCTCCATAAATCCTTGCTATTAATTTTTAGTGACTGTCTCTTAAAGAAAAAGAGATATCCAAATATAATAAGGGAGGAAAAGCTTACTCTGTACTGAACCAGAACATATGGGCTTATACCCGCGTTGAACAGATATTTCGAAGCGGTTCCGCCAGATGCCCATAAGATCGCGGCACTTACGATGAACAAATAGGGATCTCGATATATTGGTTTACCCTCTCTCCTATCCACCTGACTTCACACCTGACTGGTTGCCGTTATTGCTGCGATTCATGCTCATATTCATTGAGGTTCGCATACGATTCACGAATGTAGAGCATAAAAAAACGATGCCTCGATGCACCTTCAATGCAGCTTTTGTTAACCGGATTGCAATGCAATCATACTCTTATCATTGCTGGATAAAAAATGAAAGTCCTGAATGGAAAATCAGGCGGAAGAATCGAGCAGACAGAGATATGGCTATTTCTGTTGACATAAACTCCTGTAACCATATAGCTTAAACATGGTTAGATAGCTGGCAAGGGTAATCAAGGCAAGAGAGGGTTTACGGTGAAAACAAGAA
>JAWOBA010000097.1:0-42258 GCA_046498285.1 Desulfatiglandales bacterium
GATCAAGAGGGGTTATGCAAAGGTCTCCTATCTTAAAAGCAGTTGTTGATATGTAAAAAGGCACCATGTGCCCATGTTTCTTCAACGGTATATGAGTCCCATAAAGATGGACAAATAAAGATTTTTTCGTATCGAGTAAATGCAAAACATTCCATGGAGCAGGCTATAGAACATGCAAGGAGTCAAGGACATGAATAAACGGGTGATAATAATTGCAACGGATTATCCCACGAATTATGACAAGCACTTCAGAAATAGACTTGACAACCTCATGAAAAGGGCTGTGAGACACAAGGATCGTTTTAAAAAAATCGATCTTCCAGAGCTGCAAGCCAAGGTTAATCAGAACATTTCCCGTCTGCAGACAATGATTCATGGAAGGTATGTAGGGCTGCTTGACCTGATGAATTATGTCAAGTGTGATAGATCTCTGCCTGAAATAACCCCTCACAATGCCCAGCGGTACCTGACCCATGCCGAAATGATCACTATTAACGGTATTTATTTATATCAATACCTTTTCCGTCAGGGGTTTGAGCCTCATATTATTCAAAATTTTTCCCTGGCTAATCTCCATGTCGAGCTAAGCCCAACACCTTTAGCTGTCTGTATTTCATCCAATTTTCTTTATCTGGATGAAATTGCAGATATGGCAGGTGAAATAAAGAGTATTGATCCTGATATTCCTGTTATTGTCGGGGGTCTCTTAGTTAAAAAGGTGTTAAATGAAGGGTATGGTCTTTTTCCCCAGACTATAAAATGGCTGAAAAGCTTTCATGGAAAACTGGATCAATTTATTATTGAGTTCAGGGGTGAGGAGACCCTGGTAAAAAGCTTGAAAACCCTGCAAACCGGTGGTGATATTACGCAGGTGCCTAACATGGCGGCATATGACAAAAATGGGGACCTTTACTTTACAAGGCGTGAAATCGAGCCCTTGGACATGGACAGTTCATGTGTAAACTGGAAGGAGATTCCCGACCAATATCTTCGCAAAACCGTTCCAGTGACCACGAGCAGGGGGTGCTCATTCCGCTGTAAATTCTGCACATGCTGGAAACTATGCCCCCAGATTCATTACAAATCCATTGATGCCCTTAAACATGAACTCCTTCAGATACAGGAAAAGGGCTTTGTGAAGCACGTCAGATTTACTGATGATAATTTTGGAGCCAACAAGAGTCGTCTTAAAAAAGTACTTCGGATGATTCTTGATCAAGGTTTCACATTTACCTGGTCAACCTACGCCCGTGCCGGATCCCTGACACCTGAGATTGTACCGATGATGCGTGAGGCCGGCTGTGAATTTTTAAACATGGGAATTGAATCCGGCAGCCAGGTCATTCTGGATAACATGGATAAGCGGCTTGACAGGGAGCAGGTTATCGATGCCATCAAGCTTCTGAATGCGCACAATATTTATGGGGAAGGCGGATTTATTTTAGGATTTCCAGGCGAGACAATGAAAACATTTGAGGATACGATTGATCTGATCAATCGCAGCAGACTGCCTTTTTTTCAACCCAATTTATTCTATTTTTCCAAGGATATGGGGATTGCTGACGATCAAGAGAAATTTGGATTGACCGGCCTTGCCTTGACATGGAAGCATAATACCATGGACTCTGCCCAGGCCTCAAGCTTGATGGTGGAAATGGTAGATAAAGTTGAACAGGGGTATCATGAGCCCCAGGTCAGCGTATGGGAAACTTTCCGTCTTCTCAGGGGAGAAGGGTATGCTCCCGAATCCATTTACAAGCTTCTGGGGCTGAAGCGGGACCTTAGAACTGCATTGAAAAATGGTAATGGAAAGCCGCATTTTTCAGATACTGTTGAACGGATCCTGGATACGTTTAAAGCCTTGGTAATCAATGGAAAATCATGATTTACAGATTCAAACACTATTCTTTTTCAAGGGCTTTTGCTGCTATGTCATGCCCTTCCATGTTAGAAACCAACACATACTCACTGTATTTTCGTTTCAAATACGGATTGATAACTACGATATCTCCCTCATAAAATCCAGTCTTTATGTTTTCACTCCCCACCCTAAAGATAAAAAGTCCTCTAGATTGTATGTCTCCATACTCCCCATAATCAACATACAAAAAAGAGATAATCCCTATCTTTTCCCAGATACCGATCTGAAACAATGATGCTATGGGGATATGTTTTGAATCAGCTATAGTTATTACGCTTATATCCTGAGACCTTTGCATAACCCCTATTGATCTAAAGACGATGGGCTTTTTTTCAGTTCCCTCCGGGGCGTAGGCCCTCCCTTCCGGGGCGGAGTCCCCTCCAGGACGGAGTCGCGCCGGAGGCCGAGGCTCCCGGGCTGGTCTTTTCAGCACCCTTCTCTCCGAGTGGGAGGCTCTACGAGCCGGAGGCCACCAGTCACTTCAAAAAAGTCCATCGTCTTTTTGGGGATGATGAAAATCGCCAGGTTTTTCAAAGGTCTCATGGCAATCTTCTTCAAAGTCTTCTTCAATAATTATGCAAGTTTCGCACCCTTGAAACGTGTAAATTAGGTGTAAAAGATAGCACTTCTTGTGATTTAAAAGTAGTAATGGGCTCCATCTTGTGGTATTGTAACATATCGATATCACAAATAAAACCAACAAAAGGAGCCCGCCATACTGTATACTACGAAATGCAAAAAATTCAAATCTCCGAAAACTTTATGTTTAAAATCATTGAGGTTTGATTTCGCGTCACCTGCTGAAATCTGGTCAAATTTCATTACACAATGGTAGTGGAACGTTCAATATCATCTTAACCCTTTCTGCTAAGAATAAAATCTCCGTAGAATTTATATCATCAAATCTCAACTATACCAATTACTTATTTCAAGATGCTATACGTAATATTTCTCCACCTTTTACTATCCCCTATGTGTATCACAATTAAGTAACGCTGCTCTTGTCCTCAAGAAGGTATGGAATTGATCTGCAGTTCATAAGTTGTGATCGGTGATCCATTCTTCTTATTACAGGTTTCCCTTTTTGTGTGACAGCACTCTCATATTCCAGGTTTTGGTGAACCTGTGATCTCAATTGAATATCCAAACCTTCGCCTGCCGTTATTATGGCGGAGTGTTTGGGTAAGGAATTCAACTCACCGGGCCCTGACTTTTGGGAGGGGAATGCAAACCAATCATTATTCGTGATGAAGGCCAAAGCCTTTCATTTAGTGCCTCAAGGAGCGTTAAGTGAATTCTCATTTCATCAAGTTATTTAGTGATTTAAGGACAACCCCTTCACTGTCCTTCAGGCTACCCGAGAGCATACCGATACAGTTCAGAACAGACGAATGCAGTTTTCCTTCTCCGGGAAAGAGAGCTTAATACGGATTGAGCAATCATGGGTCTTACCATAGACGCTGATCATCATTCGACTCCGTGCGCCTTGAGTACTTCCATGACCTCGGGGAAATCAATGCCCAGCCGCTTTACGGTTTCAACTTTGGGGATGCCGTCTTGTGTCCATCCCCTGCGCTTATAAACAGCATCCTTGAGTTTTTCATACTGTTCTTGACGGAACTTACGGAGAAGAGCTACTTTTTCCCCTGTAGGTCTACCTGTGATATCTACCCCGTGTTTCTCCACCAGTTGCCCGTCATAGTGTTCCTGGCGCGACTCATACTCGGCCGCCGTCACCGGACCCATCGCACGATACGGAATATCGTCGTGTTCCCGGCGCCCATAGCCCATCTTCAGGTTGAAGATGCGCTGGAAATTATAAACCGCCTCGCTCATCGTAATCAGGTCGTCAGGGGTTGCCTTCCTTCCCGTGACGGCACTGAAGTACTGCGCATACCACTCGACATGCTTGATAACTTTGGCGGGTTCCGGAGTATCCTTATTGTCCACGGGCACGATATCGTTCCATGGGAGCTTGCACAGCCCGCACAAACCGAACCAGGTGCGGAACATGGGAAACCAATGCAGCGCCTCTGCCTTCTGCTCAAAGGTGGGCATAAGGTTTTTTACCATATCAAGAACGATCAACCAGGCTTCGTCATGCTGCGGGCCCTTGAGCGCTAAGCCGAATCCGCCCTGCTGGGCCAGCGACTCTTTTGAAACATACTCTCCAAATTCAAGCCCTTTTGCCTCCATGCCGATGTCCTGCAATATGGTGGCGTCGGCACCATAGTCACTGGCAAAGATGGTCTTCATTTTGCGTACGCCCTGGCCAACGATCTTACCGAAGCCCTCTCCTCTGGCCATTTGATGCAATAGTTCCAGGGCAGCCAGCCTGTTTCCGAAATGAAGCGCCAACCCTCCGGTATGGTCCTTGGTGATCAGACCGAGCTCAAAACATTCCATAACAAATGCGATACAGGTTCCCACCGAAATCGTATCCACGCCATAGGCATCACAATAAAAATTCATTTCCAGAATGGTGAACGGATCAAAAATACCGATATTCGAACCGCATCCGGCAATGGTCTCGTACTCCGGCCCGTCAACAAAGACCTTCTTCCCCTTGTAAGGACCTGTAAACGGGACAAAATCCCTGACACCGTGGGCACAGGCCACGGTGCAGCCCATCCAGCACCCGTCATAGCCCGGATCAAACAGGTGCTGATAAACATCCCGTCCGATAAGATTGGCCCCCGGGTGCTGCCCGTACTGATAATTGTAGGTGGGGAGCAGGTCAAAATCATTCATGATCGGGACGAGATGGGTGGTCCCGATTGTGGCCATTTCATTTTGCTCTGGATCCAGTTCGACAATCTCACGCGAATGCAGTTTGGCCACCCTTTTCAGAGCCTCCTGATCGGCCGGGTTATTGGTCGAAAGGGTAATCGAATCCCAGCGCGCCACAATCGCCTTTATGCCCTTATCCGCGAAAACCGTACCCATGCCGCCGCGGCCGGCCTGCTTATATCTTGTGCGTTTGCGTTTAGGGTCATACCAGGTGAAGTTTAGGCATCCGATCAAGGTATTTTTTGCCCCGGGACCTGTGGAAACCACCGAGATGCTGCGGGGTTTTCCATTGGCAAAATGTTCCGTCAGTATAGCCGACAGCTCATATGAGTCTTCGGGCAGACCGGAGCTCCCGAACAGTTGGATCTTCTGATCGACACCGTCCACCAGAACCACCATCTCTTTGGATGTCTTCCCCTGGATTTCCACCGCGTCGAAGCCGGAAAACTTAAGATAAGGGCCAAAGTGCCCCCCCACGTTGGAATCCATTACCGACCCCGTAGTAGGAGATATGGCCGTCACAATGCTTTTCCCAGAACCCGGGTAACTGGGGGTCCCCCCCAGAGGGCCCGATGCGATGCAGATGGCGTTTTCAGGATCGGTCCACCTTGTGGTCGGTTTAACCGCATTCCACAGCAGCCAGAGGTCAAAGCCTTTTCCGCCGATAAAGACCTCTTTCATTGCTTCGGAAACCTGTCTGATTGAGATATCCGGCTTGGAAATACCTATACTGAGAAACTGATCCGCGTATCCTTTGTCTATCGGTTGTCTGTCATAGGTAAGGGTTTTTATCTCTTCCAGCTGAAATTCGGTCATACGTTTACTCCTTGTCTCTCGAGGTTTGTACGAGTTGCCGGATGCACTTCTGTAAAACTGGTATGGATAAGGCAAACTGGCGTGGGGATATATTTTATTTTGAGGCTCTCTGCGCTTTCATCCGAAAAATTATTTGAGCGCCTCCTCAGCACCGAATACCCGGTATGGGGAAAGCGCCTCCAGTACTATCCTGTCTTCCTCGTTTGTTTCTTGGGTTATCATTCTGGCGATTACTTCACCCAGGCCCGGTCCCAGCATAAATCCCTGTCCGCACATACCCGTGGCATGAACCAGGCCTTCTATCTCTCTGTTCCAGCCTACGAGGGGAGAGCCGTCGGGAGACATAGGGTAGAGTCCCCGCCAGACCCTCCTGACCCTCAAGTTCCTGAGCCTTGGTATAAGGGTAACCATCCTGGTGCTTATCTGGGGCAGGAATCCCGAGGTTTCTCTGATGTCCGTCCCAGGGATTGGGGGTTCGGGCGTAAGGCAAAATATCACCTGGCCGTGTCTATTCTGGTAAAAGTAGTAGTTCTTTGAACCAGGAATCGGCCGCATGTCCACCACCATGCACGTGAAGAACTGCTGAACGGGCTCGCTGATTCCCGCCTCATGAGATTCCGGGACCACGGGGATATCAACATCCACCGTTTTACAGAGATCCTTTGAGTAAGGCCCCGCGGCATCCACCACGACAGGAGCCCAGTATCTGCCGCCTTCAGCAGCAACCCCCTGAATGTTTCCATTTCCGACAAGTAGTTCCCTTATCTCCTCCTTGAAACGGAACTCAACACCCAGTTCCACGGCTCTTCGGTAAAACGCGCTAATGGCAAGAAGAGGTGAGGCCGAGCCGTCGTCCGGCGAGAAGGTCCCTCCGATTAAACCCTCAGGGTTGATACCCGGTACGATCACCTGCATTTCCCCCGGCCCGACAAAATCGATGTTCAGACCGTATTTCTTCTGTGTGGGAAGCATGCCCTTCAGCAACTTCTCATCAGCGGCCCTGTATAAGGGGAAGGTGTATCCACCCTTGACCCATTCGATATCATCACCGAACCGCTCCTCCCAGGTGGAAAAGATCTCAAGGGATCTTAGACCCGTAATAATCTTTGCCGAATACGAATGGGTTGCCCGGATACCCCCGATGCTGCGCTTGTTTTCACCCTGACCCGGCGATGGGTTCTTGTCCACAACAAGGATTTTGAGGCCTTTCTCGCTGAGCGCCAACGCGATGGGAACCCCCACAGACCCTGCTCCTACGACGATGACGTCGTAACTACTCATCGACAGTACCTCCCTTGCTCCCGGCAAAGTATCCGAGGGGAACTTCAACAAACAATGGCCGGTCAACCCTGTCAGTCACTTCGCGGAGATCGATTCCCTCCTCCCGGAAAATCCTCAATATCATGGGGCGACACGTCTTTGATCCACAGGCCCCCATGCCGGCTCTGGTGACGGCCTTTAAGTGGTTCATGTCGCAAACGCCGTTGCGTATGGCCGCCCTGATTTCGCCGGCGGTCACCCTTTCGCAACGGCAAATGACAGCTTCGTCGGGCAGGGGGAGCTTCTCGAGCAGAGCGGAATATTCGTCTTGCGATTCCTGGACCCTTATACCTACAGCCCTTTGGGCGATTCTTTTGTCTGCCTGGACCTGAACCAGAAGCGTTTTCGGATATTCTTTCTTGACCCTTATCTTCTTAACCGGAAAATAGCCCAGTATGGCACCGTCCTCGTCTGTTACGGGAACCTTCTGCCCAACCTCGACCGTTTCTCGCCATACCTCATAGGGGAGGGTCACGGTCGGCAATTCCTTGTTCTTCCGGTAGTCTACGAGCGTAATGGCCAGTCCGGGGCAGGTAGCCACACAGTTCAGACAACCGGTGCATTCCTTTGCCTTGTCCCTGTAAGGTAAGCCCATGATCCCGCCTTTTTCGATATGGATCGCGTCAACGGGGCAGACCGAAGCGCAGGGGTTGCAGGGGATTTCCTGGAAACAGTGAAAAACGGGAAACACGCCTTCCTCTTGCTCAGAATATTTTGGTTCTACAGCGATGCCCGGTTTTGCCTTGAGAACGGTGACCCTCTCATTCCACTCGGGGGGAATTTCTCCTGCCTCTATGCCCAGTGACTTGGCAATCTTGAAGCCCTCGATCTTTCCAGTGAACATGGCAGCCGATGCCTCGGCGATCTCCTGGGCATCACCGGCCGAGAATACATCCATTCCCCATTGCTTGGCCTTGAGGTAAAATTCGTTCACCTCGGCAAGTCCCACAGCGATAAGCACTGTGTCCACCTCGTAGGTCTTCTCGGTCCCAGGGATAATCTTCCAACCTGCATCCAGTTCGGCAATGGTAACCGCCTCAACTTCTTCTTTACCATGGGCCGCCACCACCGTATGGCTGGTAAAGATCGGGACGCCCAGTCGAACCAGTTTGTCAGCGTGAACCTTATAGCCGCCGGCTTCAGGCAAAGCCTCAACCAGCGCGGCGACTTCTATGCCTGCCTGAATGGCATGATACCCGCTGATTAGTCCGACGTTTCCGCCACCGACAATAAGGACACGGGAGGATGCTTTGACCAAGTCACGGTTCACCAGAGTTTGGAATGCGCCTGCGCCATAAACACCGGGCAAGGTATTGCCAGGAAATGAAAGCATTTTCTCCCTGGCTCCCGTTGCCACCAGAAGCTTTTGAGGCCGAATCAATCGATACGTACCATTTCTTGCCACGCCCACGATGCCGTCAGAGAAGACGCCCACTGCCGTGGTGTTGAGCCAGATGTCCACCGAGCCCAAGGTCTGAACCTCATTCTCTAGAATTTTTCCGATCTGAAATCCACGTGTACCCGCATAAGAATCCTCGATCGAACCGAAGAACTTATGGGTCTGAAGGACGAGTTTTCCCCCCAGGCGATCCTTGTCATCCACGACGAGGGTCTTTACACCCAATTTGCCGAGTTCGATAGCCGCAGAGAGCCCTGCAGGCCCCCCGCCAATGATTAAAACATCGGTGTCTGTTGTGGAAATCCTTGATGTGGGTGCTGCCAAATCGTCCGCGGGGAGTTTCGGTTGGCCGTCCACACTGCGGACATCCATTCCTTCCCGAAGAGGGGTCATACAAGACTTTACCGGTAAACCGTCGGCGATCACGAGACACTGGGAGCACTGGCCATTTGCGCAGAACATGCCCTGGGGGCTATCGTCCTTGGGATGGTGGCCAAAAATGTGGATGTCATTGGCGAAGAGGGCAGAGGCTATCATCTCCCCTTCATATCCGGTAAATCTCTTTCCATTCCATGAAAATTCGACCTCTTTTCTTTCGGGAATTTCAAGGATCGGATGTTTGTCAATCCTTTTTCTTTTCATAAAATCATACGCCATAATACTACATGTACCGTATTACCAAGGTGGAGATCATGACGGCTTTCATATACAAGCCCGGCTAACCTGAGAAAAGTTTCGATACCATAAAATTCTTCCAACGATGTTTTCCGTGATAGTTAAAGGGTTTTGTTTTACTTATACGGTACGAGTTGTCCATCGCTATAGACCATTCTCTGATAGTATTCCACGACCTGCATCCCGTCTTTATCAAAGCTTTTATCCCCTGTAGTTCCGTCGTAATCTTTGCTTACAGTATGCAAGGCCCTGGCAATTTCATCGGTATCGGAACTGCCTGCCATTTTCAGGGCCAGGGCGGCAATCCACGTGGCATCGTAGGCATAGGCACCAAAGGCGGTCTGCATGACTGGTCTTTGGTACATTTTCTGGTATACGAGACCATATGCTTTCCAGTAGGACTCTTGATAATGCTTGAAGCGAGATCCGCTGTGCCGGCCAACAACCAGCCCTTTTATTCCCTCGGCGGTTTTTGGAACAGCCTCATGGTACCACATGGTCATGTAATCCGCATACCAGCCCTTGGAGGGTTTTAACCCCATTTCATAGGCCTGTTCGAGGATACGTCTTGCATCCGTTCCATAGGCAGTAAAGAAGACGACCTCCGGCTTTTTGGCGAAGAGGCGCTCAAGATCCGCCTTGTAATCGTCCTGGCTTTCTTTGTATCTTAGGACTCCTGTCCATTCTTTCCCGGCCTTGATGATCGTCTTTTTAGTCCAGGTCTCGATTCCCAGGCCGAAAGGGTTGTCTACGACAACAGAGACGTAGGTTTGGGCATCACTTTCAAGGGCAAATTCAGCCAACTTGATACCCATGACCTCATCCAGGCCGATGACGTTGAAAAAGTAGGGACCAATTTTTCGGAGCTCGGGTGCAGTGGATGCCACTGAGAGCTGGATCACCTTTTTGGAATTTGTCCATTCACCGGTCGGCAAACTTACCCCGCTAGAATATGATCCTATTATCAAAGGCACCTTGTCTTTTTCCACGAGCTTACGCACAGCCTTCATCCCCTGATCGGCGTTTGATGCGGTATCTTCCCAGATTATCTTCAAAGAGCGGCTATTAATCCCTCCGGCAGCGTTTATCTCTTCTAAAGCCAGCTCTTCTCCTCTCTTCATATCGCGCCCTTGGACGGCATAGGTCCCTGTCAAAGGATTAATAGCACCGATTGTTATAGGTTCAGCAGCTTCAGATGAAACGGACAGTAGGCCTATGAAGACCACCGCCAAAAAAAATGTTTCCAAAGTAAAGAGACTTAATCTTCTCATATCCTCCCTCCTTTTTAATTGAGCGGAAGCTTGAGTGACAGAGCCTGAAGCCCTGCCAACGCCCGCTTGACAGGACTCACCAAAGAGCTGCTAAACTTTCTCAAACTCTCGGATGATTTCTTCGGACGGCTCCTTATCCAGAAGGCTCACGACGATGATACCCAAGGCACACAGGATGAAGCCGGGCAGGATTTCGTACACGTCAAAAACACCGCCATTGAGTTGCTTCCAAACGATGACCGTCAGTGCCCCGAGAATCATCCCCACCAGCGCGCCATTCCGCGTCATTCGTTTCCAGAACAGTGAGAGAATTACTACCGGGCCAAAGGCCGCGCCGAATCCGCCCCAGGCGTAAGCAACCAGGCTTAATACCTTACTATCCGGATTAGAAGCGAGGAGGATAGCTATCAGGGCGATAACCAGCACCGCAATGCGGCTGATCCAGACCAGCTCCTTTTGACCGGCATCTTTGCGCAGAATCTGCTTGTAGAAATCTTCAGCGATCGCGCTGGAACAAACCAGCAACTGAGAGTCGATTGTGCTCATGATGGCTGCCAGGATTGCCGCCAATAGTATGCCAGCGATCCAGGGGTTAAACAGTACCTGAGTGAGAGCAATAAAAACCGTCTCGGCATTTTCAAGAGGGGCATCGGCAAAATAGGCAATGCCCAAAAAGCCGGTGAATATCGCTCCGAACAGGGATAGTACCATCCACGACATGCCAACGAGTTGCGCCTTGGGAATTTCCCTGGAGGACTTCACGGACATAAACCGGGCCAGGATATGGGGTTGGCCGAAGTAGCCAAGACCCCAGACCATGAGGGAGACGATTCCCAGAAACGTCATGCCTGAAAAGATATCGACATGTTCGACATTCAGGGAGGCTACCCTGGAGACGGCATCGCCCCATCCGCCCACTCTCCCGATCACAAACAGAGGCACTGCGCAGAGAGCGAGGAACATCAGCAGTCCCTGGAAGAAGTCCGTCCAACTGACGGCCATGAACCCGCCCAGGAAAGTGTAGGAGACAATCACAATGGCACCGAGCCAAAGGGCAAGATTGTAATTGAGCCCAAAGGTCTCTTCGAACAGAATCGCCCCGCCAACCATACCGGCGGAGGTATAGAACGTGAAAAAGACCAGGATGACTACGGCCGAAGCCACCCGCAGCACCCGGGACTGATCATTAAAGCGGTTCTCCAGGTAATCGGGCAGGGTTATAGAATCATCGGCAACTTCCGTGTATATGCGCAGACGCTTGGCGACGAACTGCCAGTTTAGATAAGCGCCCATCACAAGGCCGACGCCAATCCAGACATTGTTCATGCCGCCGACGTACATTGCCCCGGGCAACCCCAAGAGCAGCCAGCCGCTCATGTCGGAAGCGCCCGCACTCAAAGCCGCCACGGTGCCGCCCAGCTGGCGGCCCCCAAGCACATAGTCAGAAAGGTCTCTGGTGCGGAGGTAGAAATATATGCCGATAGCCAGCATGCCAAGGAGGTAGAATACAAAAGAACTCACAGTTGGAATATTCATTGCTGTTTTCTCCTTTCGATAAGAAAGTTCAACACAGAGATAGCAACGACCAGCAGCTGGGGAACCAGCAGCCAGAACCAGGTTGCTGCGGTTAATGAAGCATGTTCCATCTCGCTTAACCTCCTTCCTTTGAGTTGAATGTTGGGAAAAACTTTAAGGAGCAAAAAAGACAAGCCCATAGGCGCTATAGTACGAGGGGTGGAGATGAACTGCTACAGGCCCAGGTTTGGTACTTATCACGGCTCCTTAGCTAGAGGTAAAATAATCCCTCGTTTCCTTGACGATGATCGGCGAGAGCGCCAACAGCCCGATCAAATTGGGGATCGCCATTAACCCGTTAAAGGTGTCGGATAATGACCAAACCAGATCAAGCTTAGCAACGGCCCCCACGCCTACAAAAAGCACAAATAGGATCCGATACGGCATGACCGACCGTTCACCGAACAGATATTCGCAGGATGTTTCGCCGTAGTAACTCCACCCCAGGATCGTGGAATAGGCAAACAAGATCAAGCCGATGGTCACGATGTAATTCCCCCCGGCTATTCCGTTTGCAAATGCAAAGGAGGTTAACTCCGCACCCGTTTTTCCGCTATCCCAGGCCCCGGTAAGGATCAGCACCAGGCCGGTCATAGTGCACACCATGATGGTATCGATGAATGTCTGGGTCATGGAAACCAGGGCTTGGGTGACCGGATGCTTGGTCTGCGCAGCAGCTGCAGCAATTGGCGCGCTCCCCAAACCTGATTCATTCGAAAAGACCCCTCGTGAAACACCCATCCGAATGGCCAGCATGACGCCGGCGCCCAAGAATCCGCCTGAAGCGGCGGTAGGGGTAAACGCCTGCTTAACCACTAAAACGAGGGCTGCGGGAATGCCCGTGATCTTTAGTATCAAGATAATTAAGGCACCGACTACATAGAAGACGATCATTATCGGTACAACGACGCCGGTGACCCTGCCGATACTCTTGATCCCGCCAAGGATAACCAGGGCGGTAAAAAACATAAGCACAAGGCCGGTACCCCAAAAGGGCACATGAAAGGTGAACTCTACGGCAGCGGCTACCGAATTGGATTGGACCATATTGCCGATACCGAAGGCGGCAACCGCGGCGAAGATTGCAAAGAGTATCCCGAGCCATCTCCAACCCAGTCCTTTGGAGATATAATACATGGGACCGCCGCGCATGGACCCTTTCTCATCTTTGATACGAAACTTTACGGCTAATACAGCCTCTGAATATTTGGTGGCCATTCCCACAAGCCCTGTTATCCACATCCAAAATAGTGCGCCTGGACCACCGACGGCAATGGCCGTGGCCACTCCGGCAATATTGCCGGTGCCCACCGTCGCGGAAAGTGCGGTCATCAATGCCTGAAAATGGGTAATATCACCCGGTTCAGCTGTTTCCTCCTTTCGCTTTACCAGCGCGAGCCAAAGGGAGTGCCACAGCTTGCTGAACTGGATCCCGCGCAATGCAAATGTCAAAAATGCACCGGTGCCCACGAGGAAAATCAACATAGGCGGACCCCATGCAAAGGCACCCACCTGGCCCACCAACGTTTCAAAGGATCTCAGAAAATCTTCCACTGTCTTTCCTCCTTTTCATCCCTAGTATCAATGGTATGTGTGTTTATTCCTCAGGGATCTGATATTCCATCCGGTAGGTTACGATCTCCCCATTCGAAAATCTCCACAGTTCGATAGGCGCTATCACATCGCCGTTTCTGTCGAAATTCACCGGCCCGGACGCACCCTCGTAGTTTATATCCTTCCCTCTTTTGAGCAGTTCAAAGGCCAAGTCGAACTCACCGGGCCCGATGAGCGTTCCGGGTGGATTGGCTATATACCTCAAGCGATCCCGGATGTTTTTTGATGTCAAAGCAAGATCTTCTGCCTTGGCAGCATAGGCAGCAAGTCCGATGAGGGCTGTCGCATCATAGGTATTGGCTATAAAGGGAACGCGAGGAAGTGCACCATAGGTAGACTTGTAATCGGCCACGAAGTTTCCAAACGGCAATCCGCCTGCAGTTCCTGGCGCTGTTCCCATCATGCCTTCAAGACTTTCCGCTCCCACTACTGCAGCCATCTCCTCCGATCTCGTGCCATCGCAGAAAAGAAAATCTTCGCACTTAAAGCGGTTGATGGCTTCTTTTACATATATTTTGGCATGTTCGGGATAACTGAAGACGCACAGGACATCCGGCTTTCCAGGACGAAAGGGTTTTGTTAAGTAAATTTTCTGGAGTGCCTCCGTGAGCTCTGCATGATACGATTCAGCCACCTTTTCCGCATGGGGAATCATGGCAAGGACTGTTCCGCCACGCTTCTCAAAGGACTTCTTGAACTGTATTGCCAAGCCCTTACCATAAGGGTTGTTTACGTACATCACAGAAGCAGTCTTATAGAGGCCGGCCGCAAGCATACCGAGAGCTACTCCCTGAAGGGCATCGGAGGGGCAGGTTCGAAACAGAAAATCCTTCTCCTTATCAGCGGGCAGGGTGGTGATAAAAACGGATGTGGCCCCGGGGGAGATCATGAGCATGTTGTTCGGGCACGTGACGGATTCGGCTACTGGCACGATCACCCCGCTTGACGCGGATCCCACAATTGCCGAGACCTTATCCTGTTCGATAAGCTTCTTTGCGGCTTTGCCGGCCTTGTCGGCCGAGGTTCCACTGTCCTCATGAATGAACTGGATCGTGAAGCCGGCGGATACCATTTGTTTGGCTGCCAATTCCGCCGCATCGCGGAAACCGGGCCCCCATTCTTTGAGGGCACCTGTGTGATCAAAGATAGTTCCCACCACCACCATCTCTTGTGCCGGTGCCGTTGAGTAGATGGCCGCGCAGCAGCTCATTACCAGCATAACTAGGGCTAACCTTTTCATAACACCTCCTTGTTAAAGGAAAAGACTACAGCTGGGAGAGACAGGATCAGCATATACCCAACTCTACCCTCTGCCTGTTTAGGATCGCTTCTTCCCGATACCACTTTCATGAACGTATCATGCCGCTTCCCCTTACAGGAGCTCGTCGATCGTGGTGTATTCCAGGCCAAAGGCATGGGCCACCACCTTATAGGTTAGCTTGCCTTTCACCACATTAGCGCCGGCCCTGATCTCGGGGTTCTCTCTCATAGCCCGTTCCCATCCCTTGTTGGCAATCTCTAACGCATAAGGAAGCGTAGCATTGGTCAAGGCGACGGTGGCTGTTCTAGGAAGAGCTCCCGCCATGTTGCCCACCGCATAATGCACCACCCCGTCGATCGTATAGGTTGGATTGGAATGGGTCGTCTCCCTGGAGGTCTCAGAGCATCCGCCCTGATCAATGGCCACATCGATAAACACTGAACCCTTCTTCATACTTTTGATCATATCCCGGGTTACTAGCGTGGGTGTCCTGGCACCTGGAACGAGCACGGCTCCCACGACTACGTCGGCTTTTATGATGATATCCCGAATAGTGGCTGGACTGGAATACAGACAAAAGCAGTTGGCGGGCATGACATCGCTCAGATACCGGAGGCGATCCGGGCTCTTTTCGAGGATATACACGTTGGCTCCCAGGCCGCATGCCGTTTTGGCTGCATTGATACCGACGATACCGCCGCCGAGAATAACCACTGTTCCCGGATCAACTCCAGGCACGCCTCCCAGCAGCACGCCGTGACCCCCGTGGGCCATCTCCAGGTATTTGGCACCCTCTTGAATAGCCATCGGTCCCGCGACTTCGCCCATGGGCTTGAGAAGGGGCAAAGATCCATCGACCTTCTGAATGGTCTCATAGGCAATGCAAATAGCCCCGCTCTCGATAAATGCTTGGCATTGTTTTCTAGATGCGGCCAAATGAAGATAGGCAAAGTAAATCTGGTTTTCTCGAGGCAGATCAAACTCGAAGGGATAGGGTTCCCTAACCCGCAAGATTAATTCAGATTGCTCCAAGAGCTCTCCAGCCCTGCCAACAATATCGGCACCCATTTGTATATAAGCTTCGTCTTCGAAACCACTGGCGGCTCCTGCGGCCTTTTCTACCAGAACCGCGTGTCCGTTTTGCACCATGATCTCAACCCCTGCCGGGGTCATTGCAACACGGTTTTCATCTGCTCTGGTTTCTTTCATGATTCCTACAATCATTTCTCGCCTCTTAGGTAAAAGAACCGATCGACTCGCCGGCAACAGGCAAGGGCCATGGACACAGTCCGGAAACCTTATAACACATCGTCGATAGGCGTGTATGAAAGACCGAAGGCTTCCGCTACTGCCTTGTAGGTTACCCGGCCTCGCACCACATTGGCGCCGAGCTTGATATCCGGATTCCCCTGCATGGCCTTTTGCCATCCCTTGTTTGCGATCTCCACCGCATAGGGAAGTGTTGCATTGGTCAAAGCCATGGTGGATGTTCTCGCAAGGGCTCCAGGCATGTTGGCCACGCAGTAGTGAACGACTTCGTCAACCACATAGATCGGATTGTTGTGGGTAGTCGCTTTTGATGTCTCAAAGCAACCGCCCTGATCGATGGCCACATCGACCAGCACCGTACCTTTTCTCATGGTCTTCAGCATATCCCTGGTAATCAGTTTCGGAGCTTTGGCACCTGGAACGAGCACGGCCCCAATAACCACATCGGCCCTTGTGATCAGCTCCCGAATAGTGGCCGGACTGGAATACAGACAAAAGCAGTTTGCGGGCATGACGTCGCTTAGATACCTCAGGCGGTCCAGATCCTTGTCGAGGATGTATACCTTAGCCCCAAGGCCGCATGCCATCTTGGCTGCATTGGTGCCGACGATACCCCCCCCGATAACAACAACCGTGCCAGGATCTACTCCGGGCACGCCTCCCAGCAGCACACCGTGACCCCCGTGGGCCATCTCCAGGTATTTCGCACCCTGCTGAGTCGCCATTCGACCGGCTACTTCACTCATGGGGGTCAACAAGGGCAATGACCTGTCCGCCTTTTGAATGGTTTCATAGGCAATACAGATAGACCTGCTTTTGATCAACGCATGGGTGAGTGCTTCTGCAGCGGCCAGGTGAAGGTAGGTGAAGACAATCTGGTCTTTTCGGATGAGATCGTATTCGGGGGGCAAGGGCTCCTTCACGTGCATGACCATGTCAGACCGTTCAAAAATCTCTTCGGGGGTTGCGATAATATCAGCACCCATTTTGTCATAACTCCCATCCTGATAGCCGATGGCGGCTCCCGCACCCTCTTCTACTAAAATCGTATGGCCGTTTTGTTTCATCACCTCAACCCCTGCCGGGGTCATACAGACACGATTTTCCTCTTCCTTTATTTCTTTTAAGATCCCTATGATCATTGTTAATCTCCCTTGAGGTTCGCTTTTTCTAAAAAAACCACTATGACTCCTATGAACTATTACAGGTATATGCAAAATGATTGCCATTCTTCTCGGGGGGAGAGTGGATAATGTTAGAGGGGTCTACAAGCCTGATTCATCCTCGGTTTCGCGGAGGCCCATACATTGAAATCACGCGGAAATCCATCCGATGACAAGCGAAGCTCTTGTTTTAGATGGAAACAATTGATTCCATTACTATTCTCATTTTATTATAACGAATTGAAAATACAGGATAAAACAAACGGTAACACATTATGTTGCCAACGGTCTATTATGTTTCCATATTGATATCGAGTTTTTTGAGCTTTCTGAGCAGGGCGGTATGTGACATGCCAAGCAGCTTTGCTGCCCCACGCATGCTTCTTGAGTTCGCCAGGGCCTCCATAATAATCTCTTTTTCGTATTTAGATATCGATTCCTTGAGCGATTGGCCCTTAACCTTATCAGGGAGAACCAGGCTCTTTGCCACTTGCTTTTTTTTCCCTATCTCATGGCTAAACAGAATATAGTCTATGTCAATCGTGTCTTTATCACAGAGGATCGCTGCCCGCTCAATGACGTTTTTTAATTCCCTCACGTTGCCCGGCCAGTTGTGGTGGGATAATTTATCTAACGCTTCCGGTGTAAAGGACTGGGTTTTTTTGCCTAGTTTGGAGGCAAGTTGAAAAAGAAAATGCTCAACGAGGATCGGTATGTCTCCTATTCTCTCCTCCAAGGGTGGAATATGGATCGGCAACACGTTAACTCTATAATAGAGGTCTTGGCGAAATAATTTTTGTTCCATCAATTGTTCGAGATTCTGATTGGTTGCCGTGATAATTCGGGTGTCTACGGGGATTTCCTCCGAGCCGCCGATCCTGCGAATTTTCTTTTCCTGAATAACCCGTAATATCTTCGCTTGAGAGGCCAGAGGCATTTCAGATATCTCATCGAGAAAAATCGTTCCATCGCGTGCGATTTCGAAAAGACCCTGTTTGCCTTCCCTTAGGCTACCGGTGAACGCACCTCCCACATATCCAAACAGTTCGCTTTCCAGAAGCTGTTCAGGCAGTGCCGCGCAGCTAACGGGTACAAACGGCCCTGATCGGCTGCTTGCCGTATGAATCGCGTGGGCTAACAGTTCTTTGCCTGTACCGCTTGCGCCCCGAATCGAGACGACTGAATCGGTACCGGCAATCTTTTGCGCAAATGCTATAGCCTCGTTGATTGCAGGGCTTCGTCCTATAATATCACTGAAGCTGATCTGGCTCGGCTCGGAGATGGATTTTGCCAGCTTCTTTATCTCTTGCATATCCTTTGCAATCTCAACGGCTCCGATAATGCGACCTGATGAATCACGAATTGGCCTTCCCGTTGAGAAATATTGATACCTTCCAGTCTCGGTGATCAAATTCTGCTTGACGTTATTGAAATCTTTTCCGTGCAGACATTCTAGGATGGAGTAATGAGGAAGATTCAGTGTTGTTATATCCTGCCCAATTGATTCTTTATCCGTAAGGTTAAAGACTCTCCTTGCTACCCTATTGATGGTGGTGATCTTCCCATTCCTGTCAATGGAAATAACACCATCGCTGATATCATCTAACACCACGCGGACCCTGTTTTCTCTTTCTTCCTGAGGGAGCGTATCGATAAGGCTGATTTCTAAGAGATCCGGGATCTCTCCGAGTATGTTGAAAATATCTTTTTTGCCCGAGATCTGTTTGCCGTTTTCAGCTTCCATGTAAACACACGCTTGATCGTGCCGCCTCTCAACCTCCAGCGAAAAGATGTTAAGGCTTCGTTTGGCAATTATTGCTGAAATATCGGCAATAATCCCGACGCGGTCCTTAAAAAGGAGCTTTAGTTTAAGGCTCAATTTGCCCCCCCTCAGAATCTTGCAATGTATTCATGCTGAGGAACACCCTCTCTAACTACGCTTTCACCGTGCCTTGGAAAACAGGTTAGCTATTCGGCTACAATATCGTGCTCATGCCGCCGACAAAGGTTTTCATTTTGTGCCACGAGCAACATTAGGCAATTTCTGCATGAGCGTACCCTACGAATCACAGCAAACTTTATACTCTAATTAACTGTGTCTTACAACTAATATGAAAATGTGAAGGGCGTCACGGAATCACGTCCCGGAATCATATTTCATCGCCTTTACGGTTTGAGTTATTCAGTAAAGCCTGCCCAGTGAAATTGTCATTGCTCTTATTTAACCGGGGTCAAGGATATCCCCTAAGTAACTGAAATCTAAACATTTCCAATTATCCGACCGGGACTTGGCTCTGTACTTTTCAATCATTAGTTGAGGTGCTACCCCTAATTTTGCCCTCGTTTATGGATCTGCAATATGCTTGGAAAGAAGTTGAGGATGGTTATTCTTTATCCACATCAGCACTTCTTCTCTTAATTCTTCGGCAAATCTAACAAGTTCATTGGCATCATCATCTGTGGCGCCGCCTACATAATCATATTCCACCATATTTCTTTTTATGCGGCACATATCGAGATATTTCGCATCTTCTTTCCTCGTCTCCCCGAGAATAAGAGGCATGGCTTGAATTGTTCTGTAGTGTTGAAGCGCTCTTTCAGCCCGGTAACCTGACACGGAAAGAAGAATGGTACAGAGCTTGAGAGCAGCGTTATAGGCAATGCCGAACCTCCAATCCGCAGAGATACGTTCTTCTTGAGCATCGGCGAGGTCTCGATGCACCATGCTGAGTAAATTGTCAACTTCCTCCGGGCTGGTTCTATGGGATCTGAGCCACCCGTTCTCCGCCCATTGCTTCAAGGTCATGCTCGCTCCCCTTGATAAAGAGCTTCTCGGACTCCAACACATGGGTTAAGAAATGATCATGAGAGTGCCGACGCTTCCTGAATTCATGTTCGGTCATCACGTGGGGGTTAATCTCCCGGCCTATCTGCTCGGATACTCCTGACAGCCAACCTGAGAGTGTTCTCAGTCCCACATCCCCTATCACCATTACATCTACGTCGCTCGTTGCCCCTTCCTGGTTTGAGGCCACGGAGCCGAACACAAAGGCGATCATGACACCTTCCTTATCCAGTGCATTCCGCAGGATATCTACCATACCGGAGGTCTTCAGCACCATGTTCCGTATATCGGGATACAAGGGGTGTGCCTTGTTTGCGCGGTAGTAGAGCCGATTGCCGGATCTCTCGGCCTCGACTAACTTGATTCGCAACAGCTTCTGAAGCTCCTGGCGCACCGTAGCAACGGAGAGATCGCTCCTTCTTTCCATCTCCCGGATATGCAATTGCATGTCTGTGGCCCCGAACAGAAGCCGAAAGATTTCCGATCGAACCCTCGATGACAGTATTTCGTGTAAGACCGACATGATTGAATAATTATACCATACAATTGAGTGGTTATACCATACAAATAATCATGAATCATAAATTTACCGGCTCAATGTGCATATAAGCTTCTCCGTTTCTCCGATTCTTCGCCTTGTCCGCCGTTTTTGTGGAGACTTCTTCTCTCCCGTGACGCCGACAAAGCCCTTCATTTAGTGCCTCAAGGAGCGTTAAGCAAATTCCCATTTCATCAAGTTATTTAGTTATTTAAGGATGTCGCCCTTCACAAACATTTCAGGTCAAGCCCGATCTTTTCTAACACAAATGGCTTTTTCACATAGGCTTCTGCACCCAATCTTTGGGCCTCTTTTGTCCACAACTGTGAATGTGTATCAATAAGCATACGTAGATATTATTTGGCCCCGGTCCTTTTATAAGACCGGGGCCTTCCTCAATACTTATCTAAATTCAACTCTATCGCCATTTCCAAGATGCAGGTCACTCCTGGACCCGTGTCTGGCTGCTCCCCTAACTACCGGGTGTCTAAGCTCAACCATCCGCTTAATTCCCACTAAAGCTGTTCAGGGATTACATGTAATGGTTTTAGAGTTATCTTTACCCATACCCTTGATGATTTGTTTCCGGTCCGGATTCATGGGTCGTAATAAGGATACAGGTAAGTCGTTGAGGCAATGAGAACCTCAACGCCTCTGTTTATCCCGTTTAGGCTGCAAAAGTATACTTAGTTCCTGCAACATTAATGATAAACTGATCCGGCATGGCTCTTGAGAAGCCCGAGATGGCCTCAAATCCTGAACAGTGCATGGGGACAATGTACTCGGGGTTAGTGGCTTTGATATCGGCAATCGTTCGCTGGATCACCTCCGGTTTGGCGCCGGTCAGATGGAACCCTCCTATCACCGCATGAACCTTGTCTATCCCTGTCACCTTCTGGGCATGTTTTACCGTGTTGACGATTCCTGAATGGGCACAGGAGGAAAGCACTACCAGACCCTTGCCTTTCACGTTAAACATCAGGGATTGTTCTCCCGCAAAGTAATCACGCTCCAATTTAAACGAATCATGATAAGAACTATAAAGTCAAACGATTTGACAAGGCATGGAGTATGGCTTGCGAAAATGCTGGAATAGGTAAAAAGCTATTTCATTATCTGGGAAGGTTAGCAGTTAGGAACATGGTCAGGGCTGGAATACCTGAAAAAGTATCAATGCTCATAAGTGGTCACAAAACCAGGAGCGTATTTGATAGATATAACATAATCAATGCTTCTGATTTAAAAGAGGCAGCGCAGAGGCAAGAGGCTTACCTGGAAAGTCAAAATGGTTACAAAAAGGTTTCAATTGCCAATTTAGACAAAAAAAGAAAGGGGCTTTAAATGTTCTCAAACCCCCTTCCCTTCTCTGTTTCATTAATGCCGAGACGCAGAATCGAACTGCGGACACGGGGATTTTCAGTCCCCTGCTCTACCGTCTGAGCTATCTCGGCTTCATTTCAAATTTTTTACGGGCATAAAGAGGACGACATTATATTTTCGTATCTTCATCATCATCAATTTCAAGATTCAAGTCCAAATCCTCTGATTCCAAATCCAGTTCATCCATCTTATTTTCAGACTCTTTTTTATAAACACCTTTATCCTTCCATCCTTCCTCTAAATTTGCTCCTTGACCTATATTTTCTGTTTCAGGCGTTTTTTCATCGATAGCAATATCCAAGTCCAATCCATCATCATATACTTCTCCCGAATTCATCTCTATATTCTGAGATTCACCTTTTGTTTGCTCCGATGCCTCCATATCAGATGGGTTATCACTGAGATTACCAATCAAAGAGCCCAGCATAAAGGGTGGATTAGGTTTGATAGGAGAGATATTGAGTTTGGTCTTCTCTCTTGTCATATCCTTCCCACACCGGGGGCATGTATCAAAATAATCAAAGGTAATAAATCCACATTTAGGGCATTTCATGATTACTCCATGATAATAGATAACAATTGTTACAAAGAAAAGGTCTCTTTTTTGTATCTACTATAATGATTTAATATAATTGTCAAGTAATTTTATTATAATTATATATCTTTAGCCGTTTTCAATAGCTCACCTTTTCAGATTTTCTCTAATTGCATATTTGGCCAGCATATCGCATCTTTCGTTTTCAGGGTGTTGGGAATGCCCTTTAACCCATTGCCACTCTATCTGATGGGGTTTACTTACTGCAAGCAATTCCTCCCATAGATCCCTGTTTAAAACCGGTTTTCGTTGGGAATTTAACCAATTCTTTTTGATCCATCCATAAATCCAGGTAGTGATTCCTTGATAGACATAATTTGAATCTGTAACTATCCTTACCCATGAAGGTTTTGTAAGTATTTTTAAGCCCTTTATCACGGCCATCAATTCCATACGATTGTTGGTCGTGTTTGGACAATATCCTGATATTTCTCTTTCGTTTTTTCCATATCGTAACAGCACACCATATCCTCCCGGCCCTGGATTACCGGAACAAGCACCATCAGTAAATATTTCTATTATTTTGCCTTTATCGCTTTCCATAAAACATTCTCATTTATTGTTTCTGCTTTCTTTCTCTATTGCCATAGTTGAAGCAATTACTATCATGCTATGTAAAAACTATGCAAGATCGATGACCAGTGTAGCCAATTCCGCCTTCACAGCTTGCAGGCAATTCAAGGCCTTCTCCTTCCGGGTGGAGGCTGAAACGGTAGAAGTATCGACCAAATAGAACTAGAATGTTGAAGTGAGGTAAAAACTACCATTTATTGCCCTTACGTTCATTACTCTTCCTTACTTAATCAAGCAACATATTTATTATGATACCACCATTTTTTTGGCCTCCTCACAATTTGAATCTTCTTACTTATCTTTTTGTCATTGAATAGAGAAAATTTTCAATTATTTCCTACTTCCTGTTTAACTCTTTTCTTATTGTTCACGATATTGTATAGAAATCAAAACAAGTCTATCATATTCCTCTACGGAGTCTGTCATGAATTGGTTGTCTATCCTCATAGGTGGTTTTATTGGATTTGCTCTTGGGATCTCGTTTTCCCTTTTATTGCAATTCTTCCAAAGAAAAACAGGCAAAGAACTTGCCGAAGAGTTATTTCGTGAAAATGAGACTCAAAAAAAGGAACAGATCGATGCAATACTAGAAAATCTAAAGGCAAGCTTTGGAAATCTCTCTTTTGATGCATTATCAAAGTCAACCGAAGAATTTCTCAAGTTAGCAAAAATCCGTCTTGAATCAGAAAGAGAAATCAGTCTTAAAGAACTGGATAGTAAAAAAGGTCTAATTGACCAGCAATTGCAGCAAATGACAAATAAACTTGAACATGTGTCCACATTAATGAAAGACCTTGAAAGGGATAGAGTAAAAAAATATGGAGAACTTGCTAGTCAGCTAAATACCGCTACCCAGCAAACAACAGCACTAACCCAAACTACCAATCAACTTCGTGAGGCATTGGCGAACACGAAGGTAAGAGGTCAATGGGGAGAAAGAATGGCTGAAGATGTCTTGAAGTTGGCGGGATTTATTGAAAATATCAATTATCTCAAGGAAAAAACCATCGAAGGGGCTGGATCACGACCGGATTTTATATTTTTTCTTCCCGGGGACTTAAAATTGAACATGGATGTCAAGTTTCCTCTCACTAATTACATCAAATTTCTTGAAACTGAAATAGAACCAGAAAAGGTTAAATTTCGGAGGGATTTCTTAAAGGATGTAAAGGCCAGGATTAAAGAAGTGACTTCAAGAGAGTATATCAATCCTGAGCAAAACACTGTAGACTATGTACTTCTATTTATACCCAACGAGCAGGTATATTCTTTCATCCATGAGCAGGATAGTTCAATACTTGACGAAGGATTAAAAAACAGGGTGATTTTTTGCTCACCTATAACTCTTTATACAGTTCTAGCTGTTATAAGGGAGTCAGTAAATAATTTTGCCCTGGAAAGGACATCGAATGAAATATTGTCATTATTTGGGCTATTTAAAAAGCAGTGGAACGAATTTTTGAAAAAGTTAGATATACTAGGCAAGAGAATCCAGGATACACAAAACGAATATGAACTACTTACGACGACTCGACGCCGGCAACTCGAAAGGCCACTTAATAGGATTGACAATCTAAGAAAACAGAAAGGAATAGTAATCAGCGCGGATGATAATGAATAGAATAGCTTATATATGTTCCATAGCTCCGTATACCCCCTATTCTGTTTCGAAGAATAAAGCACAGCCTTTCTAAAACCTCAAAGCCAAGTTGAAAATCATCGAGCATCATTTCTCAAAAGATCGTATGCCTGCTGAAGGGCCTCAGGATGTTCTTTTATCTCTGCCCGTGACTCTATTCCTTGGAAAAAACACCCTCCTTCAAAACGAATACCTAATGCATCGAAAAAATATCGTGCTGTAAGTTTGGCGCATTCAAAGAGATTTTTGCCTCTAGTTGCGCCTACTGAAATTAAATATCCTTTACCCTTTGTGGTATTTTTGTTATTGATATTATAATCTTCTATTCTTCTCCTCCACCACATAGCCTGACCCCTGTCAATCAATGCCTTTATCTGGGAGGGTAGCCCATAAAAAAATATAGGGGAGGATACAATAATAACATCAGCATCATCTATAAGATTATAAACATTCTGCATATCATCATTAACTATGCATATGCCGGTTTTTGCACATCCATCACACCCTTTACACCCAGCTATATCTAAATCTCTCACATAAAGTTTATGTATATCATCCCTATGTTCTTGACATCTCTGCAAAGCCCTATCAAGAAGTAAATCGGTATTACCATCTTTTCTAGGGCTTCCATATATTCCAACTACTTTCGCCATCATAACCTCTCTGTAAATTAATAGATTTACATCCCTTGCTATTTAATTCTCTTTAATGTAGCGTATGTATTGACTCACTCGTAATCTAATTTATGCCACAAGCGGGGCATCCTATGAACAACGAATTCAATCAAATGTAAAAAATTAAAAATAGTGAATTATATCAATAGCTAATAATCAGATTGCAACATACGGATAAAATGACTTCGTTGGAAGTCTTTTACGAGCTATGTTTGGCCACAATGTATATCATAAGCGAGCCAACGACCCTACGCCCTCCCTTCCTTCCTTTCCTAGTGAGAGCATTAAAGGGCAAAGATAAAACACTTTTTAGGAGAAGACTATACATTATTTCACCATAATGCACCGAACAGATAAACGATAAAGTCGAGGAAAAACTGTGAGGATAATTGCCATTATTCCAGCTCGGTATCAATCAAAACGTTTTCATGGAAAACCCCTTGCACTGATTGTAGGAAAACCTATGATTCAGCATGTCTTTCAGAGAGCCAAAGAGTGTCCGGAGCTGGATGAGATATATGTGGCAACCGATGACCTCAGGATTTATGACTGTGTTCAGCAATTCGGTGGTGAAGCAATTATGACACATGAAATTCACCTGTCAGGAACGGACCGAATTGCTGAGGCAGCTGAAAAAATGAATCTTGCGGATAAAGATATTGTAGTTAATATACAAGGTGACCAACCTCTCTTTCAGCCATCAATAATATCTGATCTCATACAAGCCCTTATCAATAACCCAACAATCCCCATGTCGAGTCTCATGTATAAAATAAAGGGTGACCAAGGGCTACATGACATTAATAAGGTAAAGGTGGTGGTAGATACCCACGGATATGCACTTTATTTTTCTCGCTTACCCATCCCATTCAATCGGGAAGAAAAATTTAAACCTGTTTATTATAAACATATAGGGATATATGCATATCGGAAAAAATTTTTATTTGAATTGACAAACATGGCCTCTACTGTATTGGAGCGTGCCGAAAAGCTCGAACAGCTAAGAGTTCTAGAATATGGTTTCAAAATAAAAATGGTTGAAACAGTCTCTGATTCCCTTGAAGTAGACGCGCCAGAAGATATCAAGAGAGTTGAGGAAAACATTGGCCCAGTATAATAGCATTTTTTCTGCCTTCAGGGCCTTGCAGCATCATATCGTCCACCTTTCCCGGACTATTTCAACAGGTGAGAAAGTTCTGGAGGAAGCATGGTTTGATTCCCCTTCTCATCTTCTCCATAATTATACTTTGCCAAAAGCTGTAAGTCATGAAGCACTCTTTTGTCACCCTGAAAAAATACTGTTTTGTACCCCTTTCTTGCAATTACCCCCGCAGCCAAAGTGATGCTTAATACACTGCTGGCATCATATTCTCCTCCATCTACAAATAAAGAGAGTTTAGTTCCATAGTATGTAGCTAAACGTGCTACCAAAGTAGCTGGTCTTAAATGGAAGCCGAGATTCTCTGGAACCGCTAGCTCACAGATAGTTATTTCGATATATTGTTTAAGGATATCAGCTGCTAAGTCCTTGCCTGTTTGTAAATATTTGCTGATGTAAAACATTAAGAAATTTACCATAATATCTGATATATCAGAACTATTAAGAATAGTTGATATTTCAGATCTGATAGTGCCATATCTTACTGTATTGATATGCCTCTGGTATAAATGGGAAAGCCAGTTAACAACACTCAGTAGATGTAGCGGCATAGAGATATAACCTCTAAATCTTTTGAGCCTTTCATCCTGCGATTCTAATTGGGTGTGTTTTATATGATGGTCATAGGTAGATTGAATGTTATGTATATGAGAGGCAAGTTCTCTTGATCTTTCCTCATTGATTTTACCGGGTATCACATCTTTCAGATCATGTCGATTGTGTTTTCCAAAATTCCAACCAAAACTGTTAAACTTCTCGACCATATTGATATATTGGGTTGCTATCTTGGCCACTATTTTGCGGGGATTGCAATCATCTTCATCAATGGTGTAAGGGAGGCGTTTTTGGAGATTAATCTCTGCCAAAAAATCCCTCTGTGGGCTACCTTTGGGAAACGTAATACCCAATCGTAAGGCCTCATTGGTAGCCTCTTTGTAAAGCGAACGTATAGTTTCTTCAAGGAATGTTGCTGTCTTTTTAGCTGATGCAATAAAGGCATCAGCTTCATTATCATTAAGTCCATATGAAGGGTATCTATTGAGAACATGTTTGAGAATAAAGGCCATCTTGGCAATATTCCTGATAGAGGCAACTAGTTCACAAAAAAAGTACCAGGTTTTATTATCCCTTGCACAGTGGTCATCCAGAAAGCTCTCTAATTCCTCAGATTCCTCAATCAAATTGGCATAAAACCTTCTGGCATATGGCCTACTTTCTTTCTGGAGAAAATTATATACCTGGAGAAAATTCTGAGAATATTTCTGAGCGAGCTTAAGGAATTCATCTTCTGTAATAACCTTTGTTAATGACTTTTTCATCGAAAATAATACCTTTTTACCGACTACGGGAAACTCATACTTTAGTCCCATGCGTTTTTGATCAAGGATGTTATGGCATTAAAGTCTCGTCGTTCGCAGATAGAATCGGCGAAACTACTTCTCGCCACCAGCTTGCCCATATGGCTGGCTCCACATATCTTTCATAACTTTTATTACTACCATAATTTTGTTGAGAAAAAACATATTTAATTTATGTTGATGTTTTAGCATAGCTATCCAGCTATGATCTCCAGGGGCAAAAAAATAGCCCCGAATTAATTCCTCGGGGCTATACATACTATCCGGCGATGCCGTTACTTAATTTATTTTCCTCTTTTCTCCTAATTTTTATAGGAAAAGACAATCTAAGTAGTAAACGAACACCCCAGACAGTCTCTTAAAAAGCAAGGATTATACCAATAAACAGTAAATGTACTTATTATGTAATTACAATAAGTTATAGAATTCGTTGCCAACCTTTAAAGGATATGTGTTTATTTTAACACAGCCAAGAGTGAAATTTAAACACATTTTTTCTAAACTTTTTTTGGGCGACAAGACATTACTATCAAGTTGACTCACTAGGAGTGAAATGTTACATAATAAAAAATGGCCTTGATATGCTACTATTTCTTTAATAACTGTCTACAAATTTTAAGTCTTTTGAGGAAAATCTAAAAGAAAAAGACAAACCACTATGGACCTTCACTATTTTATGCAATATGCCCTTAAAGAGGCCAAAAAAGGGTGGCTCAATGGGGAGGTTCCAATAGGGGCTGTTATGATCACCCCATCTGATGAAATTGTAGCCAAAGACCATAATAGATGCATTTCATTGAATGACCCTACCGCTCATGCTGAAATACTGGTTATCAGACAGGCAGCAAAAAAGCAAAAAAATTATCGATTGAATGGAATGACAATGGTTGTGACTATTGAGCCATGCCCTATGTGTATGGGGGCTATTATGCATGCCAGATTGGATGCCCTGGTTTTTGGGGCATTTGATCCAAAATTTGGTGCTGCAGGCTCGATCTACAACATGCCTGAAGATGAAAAACTTAATCATAAAATAAAAGTAATATCTTGCATAATGGAAAAAGAATGTCGATCCTTTATGCAGAATTTTTTTAAAACAAGGAGGCATAGCTAGCATATTGCCTCATGGAAAAACATACATATATACATATATACGATTCATATTTCACATCCGTACCCCTTGGCCTAGTTCCGCAGGGCGTGACGATGGAGAGCAGATCAAATCTAAATGATCAAATGTCAAATTGCCTATCAATGTAAAACATCTTGGTTTGAGCTTGGACCTTTTAATTGTACTAAAGGTAGATATTAGAACAAAATATTACTATTAGGAGAGGTACCGAAGTGGCCGTAACGGGGTCGACTCGAAATCGATTTGTCTCGTTAATAGCGAGGCACGTGGGTTCGAATCCCACCCTCTCCGTCAGGAAATATAACCCAAATATATCAGGGCAATGAGCATATGGCTGTAAACATTTGGGAAGAGTTCCATGCAATGACATATTCTCATTTCATAACATCAGCAAAACTGCCCTTCTGAGCATGGGTTTACCAGGAAGGCAATAATCCATAATCCATATCCATTCCCAGTCTTTAGGGTTGGACATGAATGGGCGGCGCGGCGCTAAAAAGAATATTATAAGCCATAAGCAAAAGGCAAAAAGTACCTCTCTTTTGCAAAATTATGGAGAGATGTCCGAGTTGGCTTAAGGAGCGCGACTGGAAATCGCGTGTACTACCACAAGTGGTACCGGGGGTTCGAATCCCCCTCTCTCCGCCATATATATCATTAACATCTTCCCTAAATAAAAACGTTACAATTTATGTCAAATTATATTTCACATTTTTGTAGCAAGTAATTTTTTAGTTTTTGTGTTAAAAGCATATAAACCTAACAAACACAAAAAATACGTAATAACTCAATAAAAAGGGGCAGCAGAGTTTTTCTGATGCGACCGTGGGGAGGGCGCAGAAAAAAGTCCCTTCCGCCCCGGAGGCTGGTTAACCAAAACTACTAAGATTCCCTAAATATTAAGCCATTACCATAAAAAAATCATGATGTCATACCAAGTTTTTGCAAGAAAATGGAGACCTCAAATATTTGAAGAGGTTGTAGGTCAAGAGCACATTACAGAGACGCTTAAAAATGCCTTGCTATCCAACCGATTAGCTCACGCATATCTATTAAGCGGAACACGGGGGGTAGGAAAGACATCAGTGGCCCGAATCTTTGCAAAGGCCCTGAACTGCCAAGACAGGCAGGGGGGAAATCCCTGTAACAAATGTACCGCGTGTATTGAAATAACCAATGGCTCGTCTGTTGATGTCCAGGAGATTGACGGTGCATCAAACAGAGGAATTGATGAGATACGGAATCTTCGAGAAAATATACGGTATCTCCCTTCCAGTGGTACATTTAGAATATATATCATCGATGAAGTTCATATGCTCACATTACCTGCATTCAATGCATTGCTTAAAACCCTGGAAGAGCCGCCGGAGCATGTCAAATTCATATTTGCCACAACCGAGGCTCATAAAGTACCAGTGACTATACTATCACGATGTCAAAGGTTTGATTTTAAAAGGATACCCATAGTAAAAATAGAAGAGCAGATTAAAACGATAGTACAAAAAGAGGGAATCAATATAAGCGATGCCAGTATTGCTATGATATCAAAAAAGGCTGAGGGAAGTATGCGAGATGCAGAAAGTCTTCTGGATCAGGTTGTTTCCTTTGCCGGAAACAATGTTAAAAATGAGCAGATAATCGAAATCCTCGGAATAGTAGATAGAACCCTTATCTATAAAATATCCAAAGCGATAATCGATGGTAACAACAAACTCTGCCTAGAGATAGTTGATGAGATCTATAATTATGGCTATGATATTAAAGCATTTTACGCAGAAATAATAATCCAATTTCGAAATTTAATTGTCTCTCTTGTATCTCACACCTCTCACACCTTGGATTTACCTGATAATGAGTTACAAGAAATAAAAAGGCAGGCAAAAGAGGCAGGGTTGGAAAGGCTTCTTCAATCATTGAATTTTCTGATTAAAAGGGAAGTGGATCTTCGCTATACAAATAATCCCAGGATTGCTCTTGAGGCAATTTTCCTTAAACTTGCAGGACTTAAAGACTATATTTCATTTGATGAGTTACTCCGTAAAATAGAAAAAATTGAAAAGCGACTCACTACATCTAACAGAATAGCATATGATACAAAACCGGAACTGGCTGAAATCAAAAAAAAATATCCTGCAAAAAAACCAGTTTCAGACAATGATGAGAAATGGAGCGAGTTTTTACAGTACATCACCACAAAAAATAAGGCTATGGCAAACATACTCAAGAAATGGAAATCGTATACACTTACCGCAGACAGCTTGGAATTACCGAACGGGGAAGGATCATTCACAGGAGATTATTTTAATGACTCCGAGCACGCCAATACATTAATTACATATGCAAAGGAATTCTTTCATCCAGACTTTACGGTTGTATTTACAAAACGAGGCCAAGCCAGGGAAAAAGATGAAAAAAAAGAAGGGAAAGAAGATAGATTGCCGGACACCGTACATGATATCCTTGATATATTTGAAGGCTCAATAGTTAAAGAAAGTTAATGGGGAAGCGTTTACCGTTAGCAGTTCTTTGTTCACCAATAAGTTAACAGTAGAAATGAGCCGGTTACATAAATATATCCATTAATACGCCAAACAATAGGTTGCTTCATGGGAATTCACATTTCAGACAACGGGTAAAGGTAAACGTTTAACAGCTACAGTAATAGTAATCAGGTACAAATGATCGAAAAGTAATGAAATTCGCTTTTTCAACGTTAGGCACTTCAGAAACATGCAATTTTAGGCACACACCATGAACCACTTTGCATACAAAGAGGATACTCTTTTTTGTGAGGATGTACCAATAACAGATATTGTCAAAAATGTGGGTACGCCATTCTATTGTTACTCCCATGCAACAATAACCAGGCATTTCAGGGTCTTTCAAGATGCGTTTAGCGACTTAGACCACCTTACCTGCTTTTCAGTAAAATCCAATGCTAATCTTGCGATACTAAGGATTTTTGCCTTATACGGCGGTGGGGCAGATATCGTTTCGGGTGGAGAACTCTTTCGAGCCTTAAAAGCAGGGATTGCGCCTGATAAAATTGTATATTCCGGTGTTGGAAAGACACCAGAAGAAATGAAATATGCACTCACAGCAAATATATGTATGTTTAATGTCGAGTCAGAACAGGAATTGCAGACATTGAACACAATAGCAGGCTCTATGAACCGTAAGGCGCCCGTAGCCATACGAATAAATCCTGAAGTGAAAGCACACACACACCCGTATATTGTAACCGGGCATAGTGAAAACAAGTTTGGCATACCGTATGAAGATGCTCTTCGTGTCTATGAGTTAGCCAGGCAGCTGAAAAATATCGAGGTAAAAGGAATATCATGCCACATAGGAAGCCAACTTACCGACATTGATCCCTTTTTAGATGCCCTGAAAAAATTAAAAGATATCTTACGCGAGCTAAAAAAAATGGCATTCGATATTCGATTCCTTAACTTGGGAGGCGGCCTTGGAATCACGTATGATAATGAAAAACCACCTCATCCTTTAGAATATGCCATGGCACTAAAGAAAATACTTGTAAATAGTGATATTGCTCTTATACTCGAGCCCGGCAGGGTTATTATTGGTAATGCCGGCATTCTGATCACACGAGTACTCTATACCAAATCAACAAAAAATAAGAGATTTGTTATTGTCGACGCCGGGATGAATGACTTAATAAGACCTGCCCTTTATAATTCGTTTCATGCAATTCAATCGGTCACAATAGCTCACTCGGAAATGGTAGTCACTGATTTAGTAGGTCCTGTGTGCGAAACCGGGGACTTTTTTGCGAAAGATAGGAAAATGCCAGCATTTCAATCCGGAGATTTAGTGGCTATAATGAGTGCAGGTGCCTACAGTTTTTCAATGGCCTCAAACTACAATTCTCGTCCCAGGCCCGCAGAAGTAATGGTAAAAGGAAAGCGTTTCTCCATTATTAGATCAAGAGAAACATATGATGCCCTTATTCATGGAGAAATGATTCCTGAATTTCTTTAAAAAATACTCTACTTTTTAAATAGGAGAAAAAATGATAAAGGCTGCTGTTGCCGGTGCTTGTGGTAGGATGGGTGGAAGAATTGTTCACATGATTCAACAAAGCGAAGAAATAACTCTAACAGGTTCCTTCGAAAGACAAGATCACCCTGCCATTGGCCGGGATGTGGGAGACATTGTTGGTCTTGGAACAATAGGCATTATTCTGGCGGCTGACATTAGTGATGCCATGAAAGGTGCGGACGTCTTGATTGATTTTACGACACCCGAAAGTACCTTACATAATATCCGCTTTATTGCCGAAACAGGCCAGGCAATGGTGATTGGCACAACAGGTATTACAGGCGAAGACGAAAAAAATCTTTTACTACTTGCGCAGGAAATACGTTGTGTCAGGTCTCCGAATATGAGTGTCGGAGTAAATGTATTATTCAAAATCGTTGAAGACCTATCTAAAATTCTTGGTAAAGACTGTGATATGGAAATAGTTGAAGCCCATCATAGACTAAAAAAAGATGCCCCGAGCGGCACAGCAATGCATCTTGCTAAAATTCTGGCGGATTCCACCGAGCGAAACCTCGATACAAACGCTGTCTATGGAAGAAAAGGATTTATTGGTATCAGGACAGCCGAAGAGATTGGTATTCAATCTATAAGGGCTGGTGATATTGTAGGGGAGCATACAGTGATGTTTGCCGGAACAGGAGAGAGAATTGAGATTACTCACAGGGCACATAGCAGAGATAATTTTGCAAAAGGTGCCGTACGTGCAGCCCTATGGGTTGTTGCACAATCAAATGGTCTTTATGATATGCAAGATGTATTGGGATTGAGAGGGGAATAAATGTTTAAACTCGCTGAAAGAATAAAACAGTTACCTCCGTACCTATTCAAAACAATTGACCAAAAAAAGAGGGCAATAGCATCAAAAGGAGTAGATATCATCGACCTTGGTATAGGAGACCCTGATCTGGCTACACCACCTCACATTGTAGAGGCTATGATAAAGGCAGCTCGAGAACCTGCTAATCATCATTACCCCTCGTATTCTGGTATGACAGAATTTAAGATCGCCATTACAAAATGGTACAAAGAGAGGTTCTCAGTCACACTTGATCCAGAACGCGAGGTAATTGCCTTAATTGGCGCAAAAGAAGGAATAGCCAACTTTTCCCTAGCCTTTCTCAACCCAGGTGATTATGCTCTTATTCCTTCTCCTGCCTATCCAGTATATAATAGTGGTACCCATTTTGCCGGCGGAAAACCTTATATCCTAGCCCTCGATAAGGAAAATAATTTTCTCCCAGATGTCACCTCTATTCCCCATGAAATTGCTGAAAGAGCCACAATATTATGGCTCAACTATCCCAACAACCCAACAGCTGCTGTGGCTGATAGGGATTTCTTTGAAGAGGTGGTCACATTTGCACATACTTATCACATAATGGTATGCAATGATCTTACCTATAGCGAAATCGCCTTTGATGGATACAAACCTATGAGTTTGCTTGAAATCAAGGGATCGAAAGATATAGGAATAGAATTTCATTCCTTATCAAAAACTTTTAACATGACCGGATGGCGTATAGGATTTGCTGTTGGAAATAAGGATGCTATTCAGGGATTGGGCGCAATCAAAAGCAATGTCGATTCAGGTATTTTCCAGGCTATTCAAATGGCTGGTATAGAAGCCCTGAGGACAGTTGAGGAAAGTGGTGCTGCAATGCAGACCATTTATACCAGAAGGCGAGATGTTATGGTAAAGGGATTAAGAGAATGCGGTTTTACGGTAAATCCACCCAAAGCGACATTTTATCTCTGGGTTGCAGTTCCTGATTCCTATACGTCGATGGACTTTACTGCGAGGCTTTTAGAAGAGGCTGGTGTTGTCGTAACACCAGGGAATGGATTTGGTGATCATGGTGAAGGTTATATAAGGCTGGCACTGACAAAGGATGAAGGTCAGCTTGTAGAGGCAATAGAGAGAATACAAAAAATCGGCATATAATTGAAACCAATTATAGCTTTTATAGGAGTAGGATCAAACCTGGGAAATAAATCATCTAATTGTCAATCTGCTATTGACCAGGTAGACACATTGCCGGGTTATCATGTGATTCGTCGCTCAACACTATTTAAAACGGAGCCAGAAGGTGTCACTGGACAGCCCTGGTATGTCAATTGCGTTGCCCAGATTACAGCAGAGAAAGATCCCTTCGAATTATTGCAGGAGCTTATGAAGATAGAATCTGCCATGGGCAGAGTAAGGAGAAGACGATGGGAGGAGAGAATAATTGACCTCGACATACTTCTATTTGGTCAAGAGATACGTAAATCTCATAATCTGATTATCCCCCATCCATTGATGCACCAGAGACGGTTTGTATTAGAACCTTTGGCTCAATTAGCGCCGGATCTTGTACATCCTGTGTTGAAAGTATCCATACAAGAGCTTTTACAAAACCTGCCAATTCCGCCATACAGCGGGATTGTCAAAGTCTTAAAGGAGGAAACATGAAATTTTTTATTGACACAGCAAATATAGAGGAAATAACAAAAGCAAATGAAATGGGTGTATTAGATGGGGTAACAACAAACCCTACCCTGGTAGAAAAAGAAGGGAGAGAATTTGAAGAATTAATAAAAGAAATTTGCCACATAGTGAACGGTCCGGTAAGCGCTGAAGTAGTAAGTATTGAAGCACAGGGTATGGTTAAAGAGGCCCAACATCTGGCAAAACTTGCCGATAACATCGTGGTTAAAATTCCCATGATAACTGAGGGAATTAAGGCTACGAAGATACTATCAAAAGAAAATATTGCAACAAATGTAACCCTGGTATTTTCACCACTGCAGGCGTTAATTGCAGCCAAGGCAGGTGCAAGCTATGTGAGCCCATTTATTGGCAGACTTGATGATATTAGTAGCATTGGCATGGAAATAGTAGAGAATATCATAACAATATATGAAAATTATGGGTTTGAAAGCCAGGTTATTGTAGCAAGTATTCGCAATCCCATCCATGTATTAGATGCAGCCTTAATCGGTGCCCATATTGCGACAATCCCTTTCAAGGTGCTCTCCCAATTAACCGAACATCCTCTTACCAAGATTGGATTAGATAGATTTTTAGCTGATTGGAAAAAGATGGTTTAAGATAATGTTTTCATTTAAGTTATATAGGTATCATACTATTATTATACTTTTTTTGCTTTTCCTTTCTTTCGAATTTGTGAGTGCTGATATCTATCGATTCAAGGATGAAAATGGAGTCTGGCATTTCACCGACATTCAATCTGACAGGCGCTATCGTCTTTATATGAAGACAGGAAACATAAAGGGAACACGATATATTATACATTACGACACTATTATTCAAAGGGCAGCAAAACAATTTGATGTAGAGCCTACTCTCATAAAGTCTATCATTATGGCAGAATCATCGTTTGATCCCAATGCGATCTCTCATAGCGGCGCCCAAGGACTGATGCAGTTGATGCCCCCCACCGCAGCCGATATGGAAGTACAGAATCCCTTTGATCCAGAAGAAAATATTTTTGGTGGTACAAAATATTTGAGCTTGCTCCTTAAAAAATTCAATCAGGATAAAAAATTAGCCATAGCCGCATATAATATTGGGCCCTCAGCTGTAGATAAAGTCAAGTCTATTCCTCATGTACCGCAGACCAAACGCTTTGTTGACAAGGTTATGCAATATTATAGTGAATTCAAAAACCAGGGGTACTAAAATAATAGCTCAACAAGAAGGAGAGGTAAGGTTTTCAGCCAGATGATACTATAGGCCCACCTCGAGGATGTAAACAGAATAAAAATACTCTATCTGCCTATATAATCCAAGATATTACCAGGTATCCACCAGAGTATCATAAAGTCTCTTGCAATATAATATACGATATTTCTTTATGTTAAAGGGACTAGTTAAGGTAGTTTATGAGAAAAAAAGAAGAGCAAATAAATAACCTCCCAAATATGCTGAGTATAATAAGGATAGTTTTCATTCCAGTAGTTGTTGTATGCCTCTATTTTCCTGGAAGATTGGGAAGTTTTTTGGCTGCCCTTTTTTTTGGCATAGCCGCTATAACAGATCTTTTGGATGGTTTCTATGCTCGAAGGCACAGGGAAGTTACCTCACTCGGTAAATTTCTTGATCCTTTAGCTGACAAATTACTTACCTCAACTACCATGATCATGCTCATAACCCTTGATAGAATACCGGCCTGGATTGTTATTTTGATTATCGCAAGAGAGATGACCGTAACAGGATTGCGGGGTATTGCTGTGATTGGAGGTAAGGTTATTGAGGCAAACTCCCTCGGAAAATATAAAACAATATTCCAATCAGTGTCACTCATATGCCTTACATTGCACTACTCGTATTTGAATATTGATTTCCATGTTGTTGGAATGACCTTCCTTTGGGCAGCCTTAATATTAACGTTGTGGTCAGGATGGGTATATTTTAGAACAAACAAAGAAATATTCTTCTAAGAAAGCTGTCGATTTTTTATGCTAGGAATTTGTTAAAAAATGGACTATTTAGGTTTTAAAAGTGGACTGAATTCAGGCCCTATTAGCACTTGGAAAACTGGTTCATCCTTACTCACTGGTAGCTCCAACCGGACTAATCTGACTCTTCTAAAAGGTGTCTTCATCAACCGTCAGTTACTGATCTTATGGGCTTTTGAGATATGGGAATGTGGAAAACCTTTTCACTTTACCACATTCCCATATCTTCTGCTCTTACTCAAACTCACTTCGCTTTCGGATAGCCCACTTTTAATTCGTAAATGACAAGCTGTCGATTTTTTATTGACAAAAGATAGTAAAAGTAATAAAGAGACTTCAAATAAGGCGGGAATAGCTCAGTTGGTAGAGCATCACGTTGCCAACGTGACGGTCGCCGGTTCAAGCCCGGTTTCCCGCTCCAATAAAGAGGCGGCATAGCCAAGTGGCTAAGGCAGCGGTCTGCAAAACCGTTTTACACCGGTTCGAATCCGGTTGCCGCCTTCAATTTACTTGATAGCAGATACTTGACGGCTTCGTAAAAAGTAGAACTTCTGTGTTACGCTTCATTCCTCTGGATTCACAAGCTTTACATTTGGATGTTTTTACTTTGCCGTCCCAATTTTGAATTCCAGCGAAGTGGTTTCATCTATATGTTGAGACCTTTGAAAAAACCTGGCGATTTTCACCATCCCCAAAAAGTCGATGGACTTTTTTGAAGTGACCTGAGAGCCGTGGCCTCCGGCCCGGAGGGCCTACGCCCCGGAAGGAACTGAAAAAAAGCCCATCGACTTTAGATCAATAGGGGTTATGCAAAAGTCTCATGTTGCGTTTGAATTACTACTTATTGATATAACTGATTATTTTTACTTTTCTTCATTTAATCGGATTCGTTGTTCATAGGATGCCAATTGTGGCATGCATTATGCTTTTTACGAGTTTGTCATATTTGAAACTCAAAACATGACACGAGTGTTATCTATTACCTTATTCTAATTTCAAGCCCGCCGTGGTGCAACTTACATATATTATGTTGCCGGTGCTACAATGTTTATATGCGAAACCTGTTGCAATAAAACCATATAAACTAGTGTCATGTCAAGCTTGACATGACACTAGGGCTCGGTTAGGATTTCAACTTCTATCTGCTTTAATATAGTTTATTTGAGCAGGCTAAAATTTCGAGTTATATATGGCCTCAAAAAAATCTTCTATCTTATTCTTTTCGGGTAAATCAAATAAAGTCAAAACAATAACGTTTTCTCGAGGTGTAATCTTTACTCTCCTCCTTCTCATCTCTGTTATAATTTTCGGTATTAGCTGGCTTATTAATGACTATAGAAAAATAAAAATCCAGGTACCAGAATTAAGCTATCTAAAAAAAGAAAATGAATTTCACAAGACACACATTATCGCCCTCAGCAAAAAAATCTATAAAGTACAACACCAATTGGCCAGCCTTCAAAAATTTGAACGTCAGTTAAGGGTCATGACCAATTTAGAACCCCCTGACAAGGAGAAAAATCAATTATTTGCTGTTGGTGGTTCAAATACCAACATCCTTGAATCAGACTATCAATTGAAGGAAATCCATAAAGGACTACTTTATCAAATGCACCAATCCTTGAATAGTTTAGAAACAGAGATTGCTACAGCATCTATATCACAAACAGAATTAAATAATTTTTTGAAAGAACAGAAATCCATCTTGTCTTCTACACCTTCTATCAGGCCAGCAGATGGCTGGTATTCTTCAGGATTTGGCTACAGGATTTCCCCTTTCACTGAGCAAAAGGAATTTCACGAGGGATTGGACATTGCTACTAGAATAGGGACAAGCATTATTGCCCCAGCCGATGGATTAGTCGTTGATATAGGCAAAAAAGGTGGCTTTGGAAACATGATTGTTATGAATCATGGATATAATATCAAAACAAGATATGGACATCTGAATAAATTCCATGTAAAAAAGGGGCAACATGTTAAAAGAGGGCAAATTATAGGAGAGGTTGGAAATACTGGCAGGTCCACAGGCCCTCACCTACACTATGAAGTACTTCTAAATGGTGTTCCCGTAAACCCGCTTCACTACATATTAAATTGACATGCATCTCATTTGATTTTACTCCCTGATACTATGTATGATTTTGTTATTCTATCATCTGACTAAGTCGTCAAAAGGCTTTTGCGAGCGATTTTGGTTTAAATGGGCACATCAATAAAATCCTAATCTTTTCCTTTCTTTCACTCCATAATTATTTTTTCCAGCCCACTCTTTTTGTAGGTTTTCCAGCATACCATGCATTTGGCTCTCGTTCCTTCAAAAACAAGCTGAACTCCACATGCACACATCCATCCTTTACGTTTGGCTGGATTACCTGCCATTAACGCACAGTCAGGAACATCTTCACGTACAAGCGAACCTGAGCTGATAAAAGCATAGCTCCCAGGAGTGACACCGAACATAATTGTGGCATTGGCACCAATTGTTGTCCCTTTTTTGACAAGTGTCGGGCGGAGTTCACCCATCCTTTTTATTGCACTTCTTGGATTATAGACATTTGTAAACACCATGGAGGGACCACAAAATACCTTATCTTCCAAAGTAACTCCTTTATATACGGAGACATTATTCTGGATCTTGCAACCATCTCCTATAAAGGCATCTGGTCCAATAACCACGTTCTGGCCTATGCTGCATTGCTCACCAATCGTAGAGCCGGACAGGATATGTGAAAAATGCCATATCTTAGTACCTGAACAATATTGACTCCCTCATCTACATACGCGGATTCATGGATAAAGAAAGGGTTCTCTTGATTCTCATAACCAAGAGACACTCCAGAGGAATTAAACTCTTTTCTTTTTAACAGAGAGAGTGCATCCTGGTCTATAGTAACCTTACGACTTTTTTTGTTGAGGGATCTCTGCAATGCCTGAAGCACCTGGAGCACGCGAAGCCCTTCGCTGCCATCAGTTATAGGTTGCTTTTTATTAGTGACACAGTCTATGAAATGCTCACACTCCGCCTTGAGGGGCTCATCCATTTCCAGCTTTACCAGCTCTGCCTCTGCCTTAGCAGCAACAGGAATACGATTAAGCTATTCAATCTTATGCGAATAGAGCAGGAGCTTACTATCCCCTATATCGTCAAATACAGCCATTTTTTTGTCCCCTACCACTACCAGTTTCTGCTCTTTAACCCAGATTATGCAGTAGGCATCGTCACGAGGGTTGAAAAACCTTAGCCCAACTTCATGCCTCTAAAAAAACAGTTATGTAATATCAGACAGTTAGCTGCCATGAAACTCATATTTTGACACTACAGATTGTGTCATCTACAAGATTGTCTTCACTGTTCTGCCTGGTTGATAGGCTACATTCAATGCATCATAGATTACGTGATGCGAGGATTCCGCTTTGGATGATTTTCGGATACGGATTACTTTACCGTCTTGTCTTTTCATTGTCGTAGTTATTCTAACCTGTGTTGAAAGGTGTCTGCGAATCGTCGTCCAAGACAATCGGACTCCTTTATGCCTCAGTTGAAAACGAATGGTATGTAACACATGATAGGCAAGGAGTGTTATAAAAATGTGACCATCACATCGGCTGCCTTTCTGATGATAAATTGGCCTTAGGCCTAATTCAGATTTCATGCACCGAAATGCATCTTCAATATCGGTCAGCATTGTATACATATCCCATATCTGTTGCTCATTGAGATCTTTTCGGTCGGTCCTCAGGCAGTAGATGCCCGGTGTCTTTTCTGTTTTCCTGCGTGACCAGGTGATGGTTTTAGCCTTGCCGGTTTCAGTATCTTTTTCAACGCTGATCGTGTAATGGTGAGATACCACCTTGAATCTTTCTTTTAATCTGCCAATTCTTTCAACTACCTTCTCATAGCGCTTGGTGCCGTTTTTAAGATGAAGCGCATTGCCTGCTTTTGTTAGCTCGGCTTCAAAGCGTTGCTGAAAGGTAGTCGTGATACTTTCTTCTTTTTTCTCTTTGTCAGTGGAGTGGCAATAAAGTTCTACTTCATCAGTTTCCTTACTTTTTACCAGGCCTGCTTGAACCAAAACAGTATTCGTTGTGTCATCTTCTTTAACAGCAATCATAGCTACATCAGGCGGAATTTCTTTCCTTTTCTTGCGGGAGACCACGATATAAGGATAGTGCCTGTCTTTCAGCCATTGGATATTTACTTCAGATGCGATTCCGGCATCGAGTACAATCGTCGGCCTGATACGGGAAAACCCGCCTGAGAGTCCCCCGATCATCGTTTCCAAAGTTTTGGGCTCGCTGGCATTACCCTCAAAAATTTGACTCTTCTTGGCAAATCCGTGCATGTCCAAGACAAGCCCTAACGTTACCAGAGGACAATCGCTACGTTTCTCTTTTGACCTCCCGTAGCGTGCCTTGGAGTTATACGTACCGGTACCTTCAAAAAACGTATTCGTCAAATCATAGAGGATGATTTTTTCTTCCAGGGCAAAAAGCTGGCCTTCACTCCGGCGCAGGTGTTCTTCAAGCACATCTTTATGCTTCAGTAGCCAATCGGAGACTTTATACACACGATCCAGAGATAGGTTAGAAAAATCAACGCCCATCAGTTCATCAAAAGCGCTGACATTCTGCAGCCAGTAATGGGTAGATCTTTCAGAGCCAGGGACAATCATTCGAGCGGCAATTACACCAAGTGAGGCAGCAAGGTGGTGTCTGCTCAATCCAAGTTCCTTTAGTTTTCGATCTATGCCAAGTTGCT
>JAWOBA010000100.1:0-8447 GCA_046498285.1 Desulfatiglandales bacterium
GAAAAGACCATCGGACGACGGCTGCGTTCGGAATCTATTCTGAATGGCAGGATTCCAAAGGAGCCCAGGGATGAATTCAAACGGCCAAAGCTGCATGCTGATAAGAAGAAGTTCGGAGAGGTGCCCGGCCAGGTAATACCGGATGGATGGCCGGAAAAGGCAGAGGTTCCGAAGGAGGTTTTGGAGAGGAAATAATTTCTATACATGTGACGCAGACCGCTCTGCCGGATGTCGGGCAGGTCTGCGTATTTTTATCAAACTACATTTCTGAAAATCTATAAAATTCCTCCTGCACGCTGACACACACAGATAGGTAATATGTCTTCATCTCATTTTTCATTCGTCCATGACATATTCACAACTCAACATTCTCACGTCACCTAATTCAAGAGAAATAAAGTCAAAATCTTGCAGGTGTTTCCGACATCCTGCGTACTTCCTTCATCTTTTTATATTTATGATTGACTACTATAGAAATGAGACCTTTGAAAAACCCGGCGATTTTCATCATCCTCAAAAAGACGATGGACTTTTTTGAAGTGACTGGTGGCCTCCGGCTCGTAGAGCCTCCCGCTCGGAGAGAAGGGTGCTGAAAAGACCAACCCGGGAGCCTCGGCCTCCGGCCCGGAGGGCCTACGCCCCGGAGGGAACTGAAAAAAAGCCCATCGTCTTTAGATCAAGAGGGGTTATGCAAAGGTCTCAGTAATGTATATTATTATAGCTATGAAAATAATTGATGGAATATTGGAGGAGTACTATGAAAACTGTGCAAATGACATTTAATGAGGATTTGGTGGATGAGGCTGATAGAATTGTAAAAGAGTTAGGGACAACGCGATCCGCATTTACGCGTCGTGCTCTCAAGACTGCCATTGGCGGACTCAGGGAAAAAGAGATGGAACAAAAACATAGAGACGGGTATTCTAGGCATCCAGTAAAACCTGGGGAATTCAGTGATTGGGAAAGCGAACAGGTTGGGGTGATTAATGAAACGTGGAGAAATCTGGTGGTACAAGTTTCCTAAGCCGGATAAAAAAAGACCGATTTTGATCCTTACGAGAGATTCCGAATTAGAATTCCTTGGAGAGGTCACCGTTGCTCCTATCACATCCATAGTACGCTCACTTCCTCCTGAGGTATTTCTGAGTAAATCAGATGGAATGCAAAAGGATTGTGCTGTAAAGGTCGATCACATTCAGACAGTATCAAAGGGGAGGATAGGATCGCTCATTACGGTTCTGAGCCCGAAAAAAATGATTGAATTGCGCTCTGCCCTTTTCTTTGCCCTGGGTTTCAGCGAATCAAGCTCAGATCGATTAACTTAAGAGTAAAAATTTCAGTATTTCTCGAACATCACTTATTTTATGGATTATATTGGGAAATAAATGCCGAGGATATTTTATCGTTTCGTCATATGTTAGTAAGTTTTTTTAGAAACGACACCCCATCCTATAAAAGAGTATTCAGGATATTATGTAAATCTTTGGTTAAGAAAAAGAAGAGTGAATAGTGAAAAAATCCAAAATAGCCCTAAAACCTTACATGGAAACAATAGTCGGGTATTGCAGTACCCTTTCGAATGAAGAACTGAGAGATATTCTTATCCGTCTTGCAAAGGATGTCCCGACCTCGGGCAGGGTCAATTTTCTGGAAAAAATAGAAGCATACCTCCCTGATCACAGACCGGCAACAATGCCTGACACTGATTCGGTCGAACAGATTCTCGATGACATTGAAGCGCTTAAGGAAAGTATAGGAGAAAGGATCAGGTCCATCGAAGACGGAAGTTATTGGGATGATCCTGATATCTGGAAAGAGGATGGGTATTATGAAGAGGAGCCTGATTATATAAGCGAAGATCAGGATGAAGAGTTGGGATCCTTTTTTGATGACGCTGAAAGACTATTTCTTGATGACAGACTTGAAGATGCACGGAAAGTGTATGGGGCCTTGTTCAACCTGATGCATGATATCGAGGAAGAAGGATATTTCTCACCTCCAGATGAGATAGATATAAGGGAAGCAAGGGCAAGATATTGCCGCTGTGTCTATGAAACCTCAAATACGGACAAAAGGCTACATGAGTTTATTGGAGCCATGGAAGTTGATGTGTCCGATCCTTATAATGAAAATGAATATGATAAAAACTACCCCCTGATACAGGATGTTATTGATGCGAAGCCGGGCGAGATGGCCGATCTGCAATCGTTTTTGCCTGCCTGGGAAAAAGCATTGATTAAAAGAGGAACAAAAGGCAGGCCTGCTGGTCTGCTTCTAGAGACAGTTCATCGCCTTGAAGGTATTAACGGAGTATCAAGACTTGCTAAAGAATGGGAAAACAGCCAGCCCCAGGGATACCTGTTCTGGCTGAAAATCCTGAAAAAGGAAAATGATCAAAAAGGAATCATCCGTGTAAGCAGAGAAGGCATGAAGGCATTAAAAGAAGGCAAGCCCAGAGAGCGTGTTGCGGAATTTATGATGGATGCGGCTAAAGAATTAAATGATGCGGAACATATTCTGCTCGGAAAGCGGGAAAGATTTTTCTCCTACATGAGCGATCAGAACCTCCTCGACCTTGTGGATGAGGCAACCACACAGGGTAAAAGGGGCAATGAGCTTGATACCGTTATAAAGTTTTTTGAGGGCCGCAAGGCAATTGATGAAGGGAAAGAACTGTACGCAAGGGCTCTGTTGATGTCGGGCAATTTGAACAGCGCATTTGCCCTGGCAAAAAATGAAAAAAGTGTGGGTTGGTCATCCGGTAATAATGCAGGTGTTGTCTTTGGAGCTATTCTATCGGTTCTTGCTGATCACTCTGAAAAGGCAGGCACAATAAAAACCATTCTTAAAGACTATGCTAGCAAAAGGGCAATTTATTCGGAAAGGTTTTCAATTGATGACGGCAAGAGCACATCCTTTTACGATGAGATAATCAAGGGATTAACACAAAATAAAGAGATAAAATTACAGGCTGCCGAATATTTTTCATGGGCTGAAAAAATAGGAACAAAGCGGATAGAGCATATTGTTTCAAACAAGCACCGACGCGCCTACGAAAGGGCCGCTCAGGCGCTGGCTTCTTTTGCCGAGGTCTATCTGGCAATGGGTCAAAAAAGCAAGGCCGCTAACATACTCCACAGCTATTATAATGAAAAATATAACCGATTTAGCGCATTCCGCAAGGAGGTAAAAGCAGTTGTAAAGGCTTCGGATCTATTGAGGAATTCCGATTTTTTGAAATAGCAATCATAAAACCGCTTCATTACGTGAAGGGATCTGTCAAACGCTGTTGGTATGGCAGAAAGAGCCTATAGCTCATATTCACAATTCAATGTGACCATAAGACGTACACTTGAAGTAGTGGGGAGGATTTAGCAAGAAAAAGGTTGGGCGTTTATTGGAGGGACGGACGTGGGATGATATGCCGACTATATATGAAAAGAGAAGGCATTAACCATCCATGCAGGGTACGAATCTTACCGAGACAGGGCGTATAAAAAATGACTCTCATGCAGTTTTACCTTGATTATTGCAATTTTTATGCAATAATCAGTATTAAATTAACATTAAGGGGTCCATCATGCTTATCGAATTTAGTGTCACTAATTATCGATCTTTTCTGACAACCCAGTCATTAACACTGGCGGCAAACACCGCTACTGAATTACAGAAAGAGAACAGTTTCATCTCACCTGTGTCAAATTTGCCGCGCCTTCTTCGCTCCGCCGTCGTTTACGGTCCAAACGCCGCAGGCAAGAGCAATCTGGTCCAAGCCATCGCTTTCATGAAGAGATTTGTCTTATCGTCTGCCAAACAAAGCCAGGAAGGAGAAAAAATTGACGTAACACCGTTTTTGTTTAATCAGCAAAGCAGCCGGAATCCTTCAGAGTTTGAAGTCCTGTTTATCCAGGATGGTATCCGTTACCAGTATGGTTTTGCCGCCAATTCCGAAAGGGTAACAGGAGAATGGTTGTTTGCCTATCCTGAAGGCAGGGCGCAAAAGTGGTTTGAACGCAACTACGATCCCAAAACGCAAAAGGATATCTGGTACTTTGGTCCTAAATTCACCGGCAGCCGCAAGGTCTGGCAGGAGGCCACCCGCGGCAACGCGCTTTTTCTTTCAACAGCGATTCAGTTAAACAATGAACAGCTCAAGCCGGTATTCAACTGGTTTGATAAAACACTGGTTGTCCTCGGTGAACGGGAACGCATCGATCCTGTATTCAGCGTCGGCGAATGTGAAGAAGCAGAGAAGAAAAAGAAGGTCTTCAAGTTTATGAATGCGGCCGATTTGTCTATTACAGATATCTCTCTGGAGAAGAAGGAATTTTCCATGGAAGATTTGCCCGCTGAGATGCCGCAAAGTATAAAGGAACAAATCGCTAAAGACCTTAAAGGAAAAAAACTGAACCGGCTGCTTTTTATGCATCCATCTTCTGATAACGGCGAAGACGTGGCCCTTGATTTCGATGAAGAGTCGGCCGGCACCCGCAAGCTTTTCGAACTGGCAGGCCCGTGGCTGGATGTCCTGGAAAAAGGTCTTGTTATCTTTGTGGACGAATTGGATTCAAGCCTTCATCCTCATCTTGTCCGGTTTCTCTTGAATCTGATCCATAACCCTGAAATGAACCCGCGCAACGCCCAGTTAATATTTAATACCCACGATACCTCGGTCTTGGATCAAACTCTCATGCGGCGGGACCAGGTATGGTTTGTTGAAAAGGATGAGGAAAACGCCACCCGACTCTATCCGCTATCGGATTATAAACCACGCAAGGGCGAGGCCCTTCAAAAAGGCTATTTATATGGCAGGTATGGCGCGTTACCCTTTGCAGGCGAATTGAGGTTTTGATGGGTACGGACAACCTGTTTCATAAGAGAAAGGAGCGCAAGGCAGAGTTATTGCGTCGCCGGCAGGCAATGCGGGCCCCATATGCTGTAATACTCATCGTCTGCGAGGGGGAAAAACCGAACCAAATTATTTTACTGAATTGAAAAAAGCCTTCCGGCTGAGCAATGCCAACGTGAGAATTTGCGGTCGTGGGTCCGGCCCTCTTAGCATTGTGAATTTTGCCATTGAAACTTTTCGACGGGAACCAGAATTTGATCGCGTCTATTGCGTATTTGATCGTGACAGGCATACAAGGTATGATGAGGCCTTGGATAGGGTGCGCCGGACCCGACTGGGCAAAGGAAGTAGAATTTTTGCCATTCCTTCGGTTCCCTGTTTTGAATATTGGCTATTACTGCATTTTATATATACCATTAAACCGTTTGACGCGCCACCCGGTGATTCCATCTGTTCCAGGGTTATCGAAGAATTGAAAAAATACCTTCCTGCATACCAAAAGGGCGATCAGGATATTTTTAACAAAATACAGGATAGTCTGGATAACGCCATTGCCAATGCCTATCGAGTCGAGGAATTCCATCAAACTTCCGGGACCGATAATCCTTCCACTTTGGTACATTCTATGGTGGAATATTTGCGGGATTTGAAGAAGGAATAAAACAAACCGAAACGTCTGTTGCACAGACGAGAACAGACGCGCCAAAAAAGCTAAAGGCAAACTGCTCCTCGGTTGAAAAAAAGTGGCAAATTTGAATCTTCGATCAGGCTCTTTCAGCTCTAAGCTAATCAAACATTAGGAATAGCTCAGTTGCATGGAAACCAAAATTGGTACGTCGGATGTGAAGCAACTTGTAGGCTATCCATAAAGATATTTGCCTTGCAGGATATTCCTGAATTCATATGCAGTATTGGATATGAAGAATCGAGTTAAAAGAATAACCTATGTTTTGGCGGTTGGCAGATAGTGTAAAGAAAATTCATTAGCGGATCAATAGTAAATGAGAATGATGTCCTCTTTAAATAAACTGCCTTTAAAATGCCAGGAATGTGGCAAGTCACAAGTGCCACGTTTTCACAGGAAATGTCATTTTTGCCGTGAGTTGAAATTTCAGGAATCGGTTTTGTGTGATTTAAACCGAGATGTTCAGGATATGACATGCTTTCAGTGTCACGCCTTTGAGCCCAGGCTTACACTGCTGAGTCCGCTAGAAAACAGAGACAGAGGACAGCTTAACCATCTGCCAAAGCAATCCAAAGGAGAATCTTACTTGAGATTATTCCGCTCTGACAAAATAAAATACGAGCGTGCGTTGGCCATGCAGAAATTGGGCCGTGATCCGGAAGGTGTATATGTTCAAGTCAAATACCATCTCGCCTGGAATGTGAAACACAGAATGCCTCTTTTTAATCCCATTAACGATTTTATCAGTTTTGCCCATGACACTTTTTTGCTTTGCAGTGAAAAAGTTAATGGACTGGTGAGTCTGCTCTATCTGGCCCCTGATCATGTGCATCTATATATTGAGTCTGATGGGGGCCTTTCCGTAGAAGAAATGGGTCACAGAATTAAGCGAATCTCTAATATGGCAATTTTAGAAAAATATCCCTTTCTCCGAGATAAATTTGTCAAAGATGCTGAAATATGGGATGAAGCATATTTTGTAGAAACGGTAGGTTGATAGAAATGGATGAAAGAATAAATATGATGAAGGTCGAAAAAGCTAAACGATTAAATGAAATTAACCAGCTGGTGCTGGACTTTTGCGAGGAACATTTAAACGAGGAACTGGCTGACTATGTCCTCAAGCTATGTGAAACATTGGGCAGAAAGCGGAAAATTTCCATAAACAGGGGCAGCAAAGAGATATGGGCCGCCGCCATTGTCTATGTGATTGCCCGCCTGAATTTTTTATTTGATTCGGAAAGTGAGTTCTGCCTTACAGCCGACACTATTTGTGATTACTTTGGCACCAAAAAATCTACAATTGGCTCTAAGGCGACTTACATTGAAAATGTCTGCAACATTGGGCTGGGTGCTGAAGGCTTCTGCAGCCCGGAGATATCTGACTCACTAACACTGGTTGAACTGCCAAATGGCTTAGTAATGCCTAAAAGCATGGTGCCGAGACTTGGGTTCGTTGTTGAGGCTGCCAGCAATGAAGAGACAAAGGAACTGGAAGAATTTATGGCGGAACAACAGCAGTTTAAGGAACGAAAAATCGCGGAGAAAAAGGCGCGACGAGCAGAGATCAATCGAAAAATTGCTGAAGATAAGAAAAAGAAGAAAAAAGAAAACGACAAACAACTTGCGTTGTTTGATTCGCATGAAGATGATTAAAGCTCATAATATGTACTGGCGTATACACTAAATGGGTAAAAGAAAACCTTAAAGTTAATCCTACTGAAAAGGTTAAATTTTTCCTCCTTTCTTCTTGTGCCTCGCTCCTTTATCTTTTTACCTCAGTAAGAGGAATTTTGCTGTATAATTCTTTTTTCACCATTTCCGTCAGGGAAAAAACTTTTGCTTCATTAAGCCCGGTTTGAATCCCTAAAGAAGTGAAAAAATCAACAAGCATCTCAGTGGGCTGATTACCAGGGGCACCCGTAATGCAACCCCCAGTTCCACCAAGCGATGAATCGAATCGTCTGATACCTAAATCATAAGCAATCTTGGTATTGGCAATTGCCGCTTCCCCTGACACATGATGTGGATGGTATCCTAGTTTATCTATATCACGCCCCGCTCTTTTCTTCAGGATAGTTTCAAAGATCTCCCTTGTTCTTTCTTTATTTGCAACCCCCTGGAGATCCGAAAGTGTCACGGTACCAACTCCGAGATCAAGCAACAGGCTGATATAATCATTCACCTCATCAATATCGGCTTTAATAAAAATGCCATTTTCTGGTCCAAAGTAGCCAAAAGCGGCTGATATATAGCCAACTATCTGTATATTATGATAAGAGGCATCCCTTATAATTCTTTTATATTCCTCGATTGTCTCTTTTAACGGTCTCCCTAAATTTGCAATATTATGAGCTTCAATGGCAGAAAAGAAAATTCCCATACTATGGTTGTACCTATCCGGGCCAAGCCCAAGCCCAAGAAACATGTTGTAACCAGCCCTATTGGGGACAAGTGTAATGAGCTGTACTTCATTGATCCTGCCAAGGTCTTGAGTAATCTTTTGTAATGACTCTGGATTCATTGCGGGGCATACCCGTGGATGGACACAGGAAAGGATTTCAACATGTTTCATTCCTGCCTCAATAAGCCTTAGCGCTATTTCAACTCTGATCTCCGGGGTAAAGATATGAAGGTATTTAGCTGGAATGTTTTGCCCATATTCCCTTAAGGTTACATCAGTAATGATTACTCTATCATTCTTATTATTTGTCATCTGTTAGTAACTCAATGAATACGACAAACAGAATGAACACAATAAACCTGTTATTCTTTCGTATCCGGAAGGATTTGGGGTATTTTTTTAACTGCATTTTTCCCCTCAGCGATCGCCTCACCCACTTTTTTCGACTCTTTCAAGATTTTTTTCTTCCAGGTTTTATAAAGATCTGGTGATATGAGCCTAGACATAGA
>JAWOBA010000112.1:0-13260 GCA_046498285.1 Desulfatiglandales bacterium
TAATAGTGTGCGCCGCCTACATTGATATTTCCCCAACATCCGATAATACCTCCAAACGGCCTGTCAAAAGTGCCTGCAACAGCGTTGTTGGAAGAATCGATTTTAATGGCAAGACCTTTACTGCTACCGAGTGAACTGATGTCTTCTCCATGAACTTCATTGATAATCTCTATCTCACATTCATACATATCATGAGACCTTTGAAAAACCGGGCGATTTTCACAATCCCCAAAAAGACAATGGACTTTTTTGAAGTGACTGGTGGCTTCCAGCTCGGAGAGCCCCCCGCTCGGAGAGAAGGGTGCCGTCTTTTCGTAACGTATTAGTGGGGGAACCCGCAGGCCCCGATTTATCGGGGCAATGCGGAGGGGGCAACACTCCCCCATGGATACGTTGCTGAAAAGACCAACCCGGGAGCCTCGGAACTGAAAAAAAGCCCATTGTCTTTAGATCAAGAGAGAACTTTGAAAAACCTGGCGATTTTCATCATCCTCAAAAAGACGATGGGCTTTTTTGATGTGACTGGCGGAAGGGTGCTGTCTTTTCGTAACGTATCAGTGGGGGAACCCGCAGGCCCCGATTTATCGGGGCAATGCGGAGGGGGCAAAACTCCCCCATGGATACGTTGCTGAAAAGACCAACCCGGGAGCCTCGGCCTCCGGCCCGGAGGGCCTACGCCCCGGAGGGAACTGAAAAAAAGCCCATTGTCTTTAGATCAATAGGGGTTATGCAAAGGTCTCGTATTATCTCAAGATAGGAGATGACGGATGATAAAGAAAACCGCACCAGCCACTATAAGTAACAGCAATACTATTGGGATAGAGAAGGCAACAATTATCCTCAAATAACTAGTCTCGTGAGCCTCTTTAAGCCCGACAATCTGAACAATACTTCTCCAAACCCATCCTATCAAACTGCCTATAAATGGTACTAGAGACCAAATCGTCGCAGCCTGAGAATAGGCCATAACTCTGAAAGTAGCTTCAAATCTGTTGTTCCCAGCTCTAACCAGTAGAAGCAGAAAATGGATGATAAAACTCGAAATAAAAATATTCATACTTACTAAAAAGGGAGAAAGAAATATAAAGATGAGGAATATAATAGGTGAGCTCAATGATATAGACAAACCTCCAAAAGGAAGAAGAAACCCACTTTGAGCAATCAAAAATTCCCAAAAAACTGCACACATACTACTGATTGAACCCACGAGTAATCCGAATGCCAAGGGCTTTCTCCACCCACCCTTGACGGGCATAGAGGAAAACATGTTTCGCGGAGAAAAGAGCACAGATTTAATGGTTTGCTTTACACCCTTCCATAAACCTATCTCTATGTGCCTTTCCCAATGTGTTGCACTCCTTTTTTCAGTTTTTCTATCTTCTTCTTTTCTCAGATATTCAAACTTATTCCCGCATCGGGGACATGTTATCCATTTTGCTCCTGGTGGGATCTTTTCAAGTGGAATATTTTTTGTGTAATTACATCGTGGACACGTTATCTCTATCATCTTTAAACTCCAAACCTTTGTAAATTAGGAAAAGATCTTTTATGCGCGATTTTTGCCATTTTTGGAAAAGATTCATAAAATACTGAGTGTTTAAATCGCCAAATTGCCTGCCCGCCTCGCCTGAGCGAGAGCGATGGCGGGCAGGTTTGAGACATTTAGGCCGAGTTTTTGAAATTGAGCAAAACATGTAATGAATCCCAAAAGGGGCATCATGAGCGAGTAAAATGATTTTTACGAAACCATGATGCTTAGATTAGGATAAAAACCGTGGACATGCATTTATATTTTCCTTTTCGAAAAATTAATAAATATTTAACCTTAATGAAGTAAAGCATATTCCCAAAATAAAACAAGCTCATCACCAAATGTGATTTTTCACTTTGATTACATTATTTGATTGAAGAGACATTCTTAGAAATTAATCATAAAAACCATAGAGAATCCTTAGCATATAATGGCTTAAAAGTAAAAAATGGAAAAAGCTCAAATAAAAGATTTTGGAAATATTGTTGATTTTTCTTGGTGATACTTTATACTGGTAGGAATTTTAAAAAAAGGAGGTGATAGATAAGGCTGATAAAGACCATAGAATAATCATCATCAGGCAATAAAAAACTTATAAAGGAGGATCAACCATGGAAGAAAAAAGTGAAAGGTCGAGCCTTGAGTTTTTAAAGGACTGGGGTGGGGGGCTCACTAATTGGACTGAAAAATGGATTCCAGATGCCCTCGTTATTGTATGGATTCTGACCCTGATAACCTTTATTCTTGCCCTTATATGGGGAGATGTGGGGCCAACAAAAGCTGTTCATGCCTGGGGAAAAGGATTCTGGACGCTACTTCAATTTGGCATGCAGATGTGCCTGATTATGATGACTGGCTATATCTTAGCATGTTCTCCGGCTGTAAAAAAGCTGCTGAATAGTCTCTCCAGTCTTCCCAATACTAATAAGCCATGGCAGGCCATTATGGTTATGTCGCTATTTTCCATGATTATAGCCTGGTTTAACTGGGGCCTGAGTTTAATTGCAAGCGCTATGCTGGCCTTATTTATGGTCAAGAATAATCCAAAGGTAGATTACAGACTGCTTGTCGCAGGGGCCTACCTGGGTCTTGGCTGTACCTGGCATGCTGGTTTATCTGCATCGGCACCTCTCCTGGTAAACACGCCGGATAATTTCCTCATTAAAAGCGGCTACCTGACAGACACTATCTCAACATCTCAGACCATTTTTACCCCATTTAATATTATTCTCTTATTAATCGTCATCATTGTTATTACCGTCCTGATGTCTGTGATGCATCCCTCAGAAGAAAAGACCTATAAAGTCAAGCCTGAATTGATGGAACAATTAAAGCTCTATGAATCGCCGGAGCGGCCGACTGGTACCCTGAGACCATCAGCATGGCTCAACTGGTGGCCTGGATGGAATATTCTTATTGCTATAGGGGGTTTTTGGTGGCTCGGTAAAACAATTGCCGATATAGGGTTTGGCAAAGCTATCAATCTTAATAATATTAACCTATTTTTCCTGATGCTCGGCATCCTTCTTCACTGGCGACCTTGGAGTTTTCTTAAGGCAGCAGAAGAGGCTGGGAAAGCAGTCTGGGGAATCGTCCTCCAGTTTCCTTTTTACGCTGGCATCTTTGGTCTGTTTAAATTTACTGCCCTGGCAACCGCCTTTACAAATGCCTTTGTAGCAGTATGTAGCGGCAGCACCTTCTTACTTGTCGTATACTGGTACGCAGGGCTTCTAAACTACCTGATTCCGTCAGGTGGTTCAGAATGGGCAGTTACTGCACCTTATCTATTACCGGCAGCTGAACAGTTAGGAGTAGCTGCTAATAAGGTTGTTATAGCCTACGGATGGGGAGACATGATGACTGATATGATTCAGCCCTTCTGGGCAATTGCTATGCTTGCTGTTGCTAAGCTTGAGTTTAGGGAGATTATGGGCTGGCTCCTGCTGGTGTTTGCTGTCTTTTTTGTCATAACATCGGTGGCCTTTTTAATATTGCCAGCACTGTAAGTTGTAAGAAACCAGCTATTAGAAAATCAACAAAAGGCCCTGGAACTTGTTTACAGTACCAGGGCTTTTCTGGCAGAATTCCTACAATCATTCAGAAAGGAACACCGTAGCCATAATCTGAGCATCGGTGATGATATTTTTTATCGAGCAGTATTCATTGGGCTGATGGGCTGTTGGTGATATGGTGGACCACACTGCTGCTGGAAGACCTACATACCTAAAAAATGCTGCCACAGTGCCACCTCCAATACCCATAGGTTTGGCTTCCAATCCAGTTACCTTATCTATCGATTTGGCAAGGGCATTAACTACGGGAGAATCTACTGGTGTTGGGGGCGCACAATCCTGCCGGTGAACTGCCTCAATATCTATTTTCAGATCAAGTTTCTTGGCAAGTCTTTTGTTTATCGCATTTATCTCATTAATAATATCATCCACCTTATAATCTGGTAAAATCCTGCAGTCCAGATAAAAAACATCCCTCCCAGGAATGGTGTTAACATTAGGGACATTTGCCTCTATCTTGGTAGGCTCAAATGTGGATGCGTGCGGTTTAAATATAGGATTATTGATATCAAATTGATGTTTGAGCGTGTTCAGCTCCATAATCAATGTAGCCGCACCAAAGAGGCTATTTTTCCCTTTTTCTGGTGTACTGGCATGACATTGGACACCAGTAACAGTAAATTTCAGCCATAACATTGACTTTTCAGCAATCTCAATCATGGTGCCTTCCTCGTTTCCAGCATCAGGAACAATAATCAAATCTTCCTCTCTAAAAAGGTCCCTTCTCTCTTTTAAGATATATTGCAGTCCATATGTGCTGCCCGTTTCTTCATCAGCAACCAAGACAAGTCCGACGTTTCGATGGAATTGCTGTTTTAAATCCAGCATTCCCTTTACAGCAAAATAGGAACTGACTATACCGTGCTGATTATCTTCAACACCTCGGCCAATAAGTACATCCCCATTTACCCTCATCTTATATGGATCATCTTCCCATAAAGAAAGGTCACCTGGTGGAACAATATCCAGATGGCTAAGTATCCAGACAGTACTTTCTTTTTGGATCCCCTTCCATGTAGCCACTAAATTCGGTCTGTACCCATCGGCTGCCCTTTTATCAGGGGCAGGAATATCAAATAATGTATCAGGTTTAAGGGCCAGGAGTTGTTTTTTAATATAGTCAGCCTTATCATGCTCTCCACTTCCACCATTTTCTGGACCTAAGGCAGGCCTCGATGTCAGTTCTCTCTGCATTTCGATGATCTCATGTCTGAAACTATCTATTTTTTTATACACTTCTTCAAGTATTTCCATTGCGTCTCCTTTAGCTTATCCTATGCACCTGAAATTATCAGTAAGTAAGCAGTAAGTATTAGGCAGTAAGCACCAAAACCTAACGTTTTCTTACTACTTACTGTATCCTGTATACGTCCCTCTATCCTTAACCTTTCTTAATAATGGATATCCCATTCAAATATGGCCTGAGGGCCTCAGGGATAATTACACTCCCATCGGCCTGCTGATAATTTTCCAGAATTGCCACAAGAGTTCTTCCAACGGCCAGACCAGAGCCATTAAGGGTATGTACAAGTTCAGTACCCTTTCCCCCCTTCCTTTTAAACCGAATATTTGCCCTTCTCGCCTGAAAGTCTGTAAAGGTGCTGCAAGAGGATATCTCTCTGAATAGCTGTTGTCCGGGAAGCCAGACCTCAATATCATATGTTTTAGCAGCAGAAAAGCCAAGATCACCTGTACAGAGTGATACTACCCTGTAGGGAAGCTTCAGGCGCTGCAAAATCTCTTCTGCATTAGCAGTTAAGGACTCTAATTCCTCCTCCCATTTTTCAGGACTGCAGAATGTAACCAACTCTACCTTATTAAATTGGTGCTGCCTGATAAGCCCCCTTGTATCTTTACCGTATGAACCCGCCTCTGAACGAAAACACGGAGTGTAAGAGACATACCTAATGGGAAGTTCATCAAAAGATAGAATTTCATCCCTGTGTATATTAGTAACTGGTACTTCTGCTGTAGGGATGAGAAATAGATCCCACCCCTCCACCTTGAATAGATCCTCTCTAAATTTGGGTAGCTGTCCTGTTCCGGTCATGCTGTCAGAATTGACAAGAAATGGGGGAAGGGTCTCCTTATATCCATGATACCTTGTATGAATATCAAGCATGAAATTAATCAGCGCCCTCTCAATTGTTGCACCTAAACCACTTTGAAGAGAAAATCGGCTCCCGGCAATCTTGGCTGCCCTCAAAAAATCAAGTATATGCAGTTTCTCTCCAATTTCCCAATGAGGAAGAGGATCAAAATCAAAGCTTTTGATCTCTCCCCACACCCTTACAACAGGATTATCATCCGCATCCTTGCCAATAGCTACTGATCCATGCGGTATGTTGGGAATGAGCAACAAGAGCTTATTCAATTCATCGGCTATATAGGGTAGCTCAACCTCCATCTCTTTTATCTCTTTTGAGACAGTCTTCATCTTAGAGATAAGAGATGATGCATCCTCTCTGTCCTTTTTTTTCGCCGCTATCTGTTCTGAAACTTTATTGCGCAGATATCTGAGGTCTTCAAGTCTAACCAGTATAGACCGTCTCTTCTCGTCCAGATATTGAAACCCGGAAAGATCAAGATCATACCCCCTGTTTTTGATCATCTCACTTATCAACTCAAGGTTAATCCGAACATACTTTAGATCAAGCATCCTGCCCCCTTAGGGTTCCCTCTTTAAATCTTAGCTCACTATAGTCAGGTAACACTTCAACAACCTATCAACTACATGAAATACATGCCTTTCGTAATCTCTCTAAATCATTGTACCTTGTCATGGCAATGAGAATATCACTAGACTGAATCCTTGTCTCCGACGAAGGATTAAATACCTCCTCACCATCTTTCTTTTTTATTCCAACAATGATTATGGCCATTTCCTTTCTGATATCAGAATCAACCAAGGGAAGGCCATTAAGATAAGCATCTCCCCCCCACCATTATTTCCTCTATGTTGAATTCAAAACTGAAGTCGTGCATTGTCGACTCAAGAAATTCACTGAGCGAAGGCTTAAGAATAGCTTGAGCCATTCTCCGCGCCACTTAGAGTTTTGCAAACCTGGCCATTTCTTTACTTCGAATAGAGAGGGTAGGCCTTTCTGAAGTGACTGGTGGCCTCCGGCTTGGAGAGCCTCCCGCTCGGAGAGAACGGTGCTGTCTTTTCGCAGCGTATCCGTGGGGGAAACCGCCGGCCCCGATTTATCGGGGCACTGCGGAGGGGGTAAAACTCCCCCATGGATAAATTGCAGAAAAGACCAACCCGGAAGCCCTGGAACTGAAGAAAAGTCTACCCTCTTTAAGAAAATATGAGTTCTGTAAAGCTCTCAAAAGTATAACACCCCATTAGAATCAATTATCTAAAAGGTATGCCCTTCATAGCTGGCTTACAGAATTTACACATTTAAGCAATCTATAGCCCTGTTTAGAGTTTGTAACAGGGTTTATTTTTCAGCAAGAGAAGAACTTATTGGCTCTACAGTAAACTCGTTAATATCTGCAGGTAACTCACTAAAGATAATCATAAAAGGTATAGAAGCTTTTGGAGAAATATCTTTGTTTATATTATCTTTTCCAAATTTATTCATCAGGCGATTATTTATCTCTTCTGTGGATAATGATAATAGTTCTTCATCACTAATTGTATTGCCAGCATAGGCAGTCTTGTTTTTGACTACCTTTCCTTTGGAGTCGAGAATATTTGATCTCACCCTGATAAAACTTCTTTTATCCGGATAATTATTTATTATTAAACCTTTAACTACAAATAATCTACCCGCCTTCTGAGAGTCTACAAAAAAACCATTTAACTCAGCAGGATCTCTTTTAATAGAAAGTCTTTTATTTCCCGGATCAAAGACTTGTTCTTTGGAAAGGGGTTTTTGAAACGAAGGGAAATATTTTGTGAGAAAATCTGGTTTGAATACATAAAAGGCAGCTGCGGCCCCACCAAGAAGGACAACTAACAACAATATGATCCATAATACTGATCTCTTCGGTTCTTTAATGGTAATCTGGGATCTGCCTTTGTCCTTTGCCCCTTTTACCTTTTCGGCCTTTTTCTCTTCATCTCTGGCAAAGATTTTTTTCTCAGCTTTTTCTGCCCTATCCATTGCCTTATCGATATCTTCCTCTATTACTTCCCTTTTCTGCTCATCCATGAGACCTGAGTCTAATTGATATATATCTTCAAAAGAAATTACCTCTATCTCCTCCTCAGAATCCTTCCCGACCATGGTTTTGCTTAAATCTGAAACCTTCTCCGAGTCTTTTTTTCCGACTTCCTCTATGTTATCCGCCACAAGGGTTTTATCGAGATCTGGCACTACCTCCTCTTTACGAGATTCCTCCTGGGGCCCAATCATTTGCTCTTCCGAGCCTTCCTCTCTCGCACTTGGGAGAAAAACCATGAATTTATTGTTGCAGATAGAGCATCTCACCTTTGAGCCGGTTTTCTTAAGGAGCTTATCGTCAAGCCGGAATTTGGTATGGCATTTTTCACACTCGACTATCATTTTGTTTCTCCTTACATTAGGTCAATATCTCAAGAGTGAGGATATAAGGAAGATTTCGAAATCGCTCATTATAATCCAGGCCATAACCAACGACAAAACCGCTATCTATTTCAAGACCGTAGTAGTCTATATGGACTGCCTTTTCCCTTCGCTCAAGCTTGTTGATTAATGCACAGATCTTAATGGATTCTGGTTCCCTTTTCTTGATATGCGTAACTAGATAAGACAATGTTGCTCCTGTATCGATAATATCCTCGACAATTATGACCGGCTTTTCTTTAACCGATAACTCAATATCTTTGGTTAATGTAATCTTACCGCTTGATACATCTTTTGATCCATAGCTGGCTAACCGAACAAAATCAATTTTTGTTGGTATCGAAATTTCTCTCACAAGGTCAGAAAAAAAAATAAACACACCATTTAATATACCTATCAGAACAGGTTCTCGATGTTGGTAGTCATTAGTGATGTCCTGAGCAATTCTTTTAACCTGCTGGCGAATCTCCCGCTCTGGAATTTTTTTTACTATTCTATAATTAATGGTTTCGTCAGAAGTCATTATTGAGGCGACACAATAAAACGCTCTATATGCAAGATGCACAAATCTTTAAAAATAAGGAGTACTTAGACCTACATCGCAGTAATTAAAGATAAATCCAGGTGCAGCGGGACTCAGATGGCCTTCCAACAAAGTCGTTTTATCTCTATATTGCAATTGCGTTATTGCCTTTTGATATAACTCATTATCTTTAACTATTCAGCCAAGATTGCATAAAGCACCAAAAAAGAGATAAATATATCGAGACCTTTGCGTAACCCCTATGAATCTAAAGATGATGGACTTTTTTCAGTTCCAAGGCTCCCGGGCTGGTTTTTCCAGCACCCTTCCACCAGTCACTTCAAAAAAGTCCATTATCTTTCATACGATGACAAAAATTGTCACGTTTTTCAAAGGTCTCATATCTTGAATCACTGAGCTCTTTCATTAATGAGGCTAAGGCTCATTAATGTCAACCCCGATTTATCGGGATTGAAAAGACTATCTTTTCGCGCCTAGGCGGCAAGGTATCTGTGTAGATACCATTATTTTTAATTGTTTACCTTTGATTGATTTCGTTTTTGATAGGATGCCGCCTGCGGCATAAATTAGCTTTTTACGAAGCCTTCACAATTATTTATCAAAAGATTTTCTCATATTTATTATGAATCGTTATATAATTTTAAAATGCATATTGAAAATTTAGGTGAATGTCAACTTATATTCACAATATTCATAGGTTATGATATTTAAAATTAATAATGAATGCAAATAAAATTGATATAATATCTTTACCTTGCATGTTCAATACCCATAAACTTCCTCTCACCCTTTGCATGTTTTATCCTTGACAATAAGAAGTACCATGGATAATATCGACCACGCAAAAATATATGGTAATGTGGTTATATATAAGTTTCTAAGATGAGGTTTTTACATGGAAAAGGTGCTGCAAATATCTAAGGGAGAATCTTATATTATCTCTCTCATGAACAAACTCCCAATCCTATCTTACTACGCAAAATGTCGAGGATGGTCCTTTTTGATAACTTGGGGACATAGGTTGGCCGGGCTCACACTTGTTGGCTATATGTTTGCTCATATTTATACATTATCTCTACTGTTTAACCCCGCAGCATATGATGCAGACATGAAATTGTTAAACAATTTTGTCTTTTCTTTTCTTGAATGGTGTGTTGCTATTCCCGTGATATTTCATTCTTTGAATGGTGGTAGGCTGCTCCTTTATGAACTCTTTCATGTCCGAGCAGAGGAGATGGTAATACGTGTCATGATTATTTTGGGCCTTTTCTATATTTTTATTGTGGGATTTTTCTTTATAGAAGAAACTCAGCAAATATCAGCTATCCTATTCTGGTCAATCACTGTTACTGTAAGCCTTATTGCCTGCTTTATTGTACTTTTCAAGATCTTGATAACTGATAATTCAATACTTTGGAAGCTCCAGAGGATAACCGGTGCATTTATGTTTCCCATGCTTATAGGGCACATGTTTTTCATGCATATGAATTATCTGACAGGTCATGACAGCAAGACTATCATAGAAAGAATGCAGAGTCCTTTCATAAAAGGAATGGATTTGGTTTTTATTGTTTTCCTGCTCTTTCATGCAGGTTATGGCTTATTCAGTATCATTACCGATTATATAAAGCCAGGGTCCTTACTGAAATCATTAGCATTCCTTATTATTATTGTTATGGCTATATCTGCCTTTTTTGGCATCAGAATTGTTGTTGCTTTATAGAGGAGAAACTAATGGGAAATAAATTAGCTATAGATTCTACCCTAAAATGCGATGTCCTCGTTATTGGTGCTGGTGCGGCAGGTCTTAGGACTGCTGCTCAAATTGCTGAGCAGAGGCCGGGGACAAAAATAACAGCACTCACAAAGGTAACTAGCCCGCAAAAGTCCCATACAACCACAGCTCAGGGAGGTATGGCTGCTGTTGATCCAAGAGACCCAGAAGACAGAGCGATATTTCATATGTTTGATACCTGGAAGGGCTCGGACTGTTCGGCCGACCAGAATGTGATTAAAAAGGTCTGCGAGACTGGCTGGGAAGAGGTGGTATGGCTTGAAAGGCATGGCATGCATTTTAGCCGAACAGGAGAAGGCAGAATTGCAAAGAGACCATTTGGTGGCCATATGTTAAACTTTGGAGAAAAAAAATCATTTAGGGCATGCTATGAGGCAACAAGAACCGGGAAGGGCATAATGGACACTGCCTGGGATGAATGTCTTAAATATGGTGTAGATTTTATTGGGCAGTGTATAGCAACAGAATTAATTTTTGAGGGTGATAGGTGTATCGGAGCCATAATCTTCAGATATCCTGAGGGTAAATTCCTTGCTATCCTCGCTAAGGCGACCATTGTAGCAACGGGTGGTAAAACAAGGATGTATCAAGTAAGTACCAACTGTAGAGGAAACACTGGTGACGGTCTAGTTTTGGCTCTAAATGCAGGTCTTCCGGTTATGGATCTTGAGGCGGTTCAGTTTCATCCAACAGGTATGGTTGGACCTGGCATATTAGCTAGTGAGGCGCTAAGGGGAGAGGGTGGCATCCTCAGAAACAAAGATGAAGAGCCATTTATGGAGCGCTATGCTCCTACTGCAAAGGACCTTGCTCCCAGAGACCTTATCGCCCGGTCTATTATTACAGAGATACGTGAAGGTAGGGGCCTTTTTCATAAAGAGCACAATGCCCATCATGTATGGCTAGACCTAAGACACCTTCCTAAAGAAGTTCATGAGAAAAAAATCCAGGAGATAGAGTCTTTTTTTAGAAGATTTGTTGGTGTTGATCCAGTAACTGATCTTTGCCCTGTTACACCTACTGCCCATTATCAGATGGGTGGAATACCCACTAATGAATATGGAGAGGTCCAAAGAGACTCAACAACTATTGTCCCGGGGCTTTTTGCCTGCGGGGAAGTTGCTGCTGCATCCTTGCATGGCCTCAACAGGCTTGGAACAAACTCCCTTTTAGAATTGATAACAATGGGCAAGATTACTGGAGAAAGGATTGTCGAATATCTTAAAGATGCTAAAGATTCAGATCGATTGCCGTCTGATGCTGGCAATATTGTGTTCAATCAATTCTCCACATATATTAATCCCCAAGGAAAAGAAAAATTTAGCCAGGTGAGAGATACCTTGCGGCACCTTATGATGGACAAGGTAGGTATATTCAGGAGTGAAAAACCTTTAACAGAGGCAATTGAAAACTTAAAGGAATTAAAAGAAAAGGCAATGCAGATACAAATAGGACTTACATCCCTTACAACTAATCAGGATCTTTTACAGATATGGGAATTGAATAATCTCATAGCGGTCTCTATGGTTATAACACAGGGGGCATTGGCAAGAAAGGAATCAAGGGGCGCCCATTTCAGGGAGGACTACCCGGAGAGGCACAATGAATTTAATTATCATACCCTTGTCTCTATGCCTGAATTTGGTAAGATTTCTTTTGATAAGAGACCTATTGATATCAGCCTGTTTGAGGCCAAAGGAGAGCGTTATGAATTGTTTGATTATATAGAAAGAAAGTATTGATCTTATATAAAGGGGAAATAGATGTCTGGACTATATGATATAACCTTGGAGATCAGCAGGTATGATCCTGATACAGGGTTATCATGGTTGCAAACGTATCAGGTAGAGGTAGGAGGTATACTTCGGTTTGTAGATGTATTACGCAAGATTAATGATGAACAAGATTCAACCTTGGCATGGGCCTCCTCTTGCGAGCATGCCCAATGTGGTAGTTGTGGTATAATCGTCAATGGTAAACCACTTCTTGCCTGTGAACTATTGGTAAGGGATGCGGTAGAGCAATTTGATACACATACATTCAGGCTAAGGCCTTTAACAATCGCGCCTGTTTTAAGAGACCTGATTGTAGATCTGGAGAAGGCCTACGAGAGGGTACATAAAGCCAAACCCTATATTATCAAGCCAGCTCCCCTTCCTTTAGAAGGAGATGAATATCGAATTTCTCAGGAAACGCTAGACACTTACATAGAGGCTACTCAATGCATTAATTGCTTCTGCTGTGCAACTGCCTGCATAAGCAGCCACCATCACTTTATTGGCCCTAATGCAACGATGGCAAATATTGTCCGTCTTATGGATCCAAGAGAGACCGCAAAAGAGGAAAGAATGGATATCTTATACAAAGAGGATGGTGTTTATAGGTGCCATACTTCCAGGGCATGCTCTTTTGTTTGTCCGAAAGATATAGATGTATCGCATTTCCTTGCACTTGGCAAGGAAGGTAAGTTTTAGAAAATATGTGCCGAGAATGAGCTAAAGTTATGATATGTTTTTTGCAGAGTAAAATTCTAATTTTAGGCACATGAGTTCATTATAGTCACTTCTTCACAGGAGCTAACAATAAGTAAAAAACCTGCCCTAAGGGTTAACACGCAAATCAAGGTCAAAACAGTACGGCTAATCGATGTGGATGGAAACCAGGTAGGGATTGTCCCCATCAATGATGCCCTGCGTGCTGCAAAAGAAAAGGAACTTGACCTGGTTGAGGTATCCCCGGATAGAGAGCATCCTGTATGCCGC
>JAWOBA010000093.1:0-9717 GCA_046498285.1 Desulfatiglandales bacterium
TTGCCGCGGCGATGCGGGCCGACGGGCTCGGCATGGGCTGGATCCATTTCCGGGTGAACGCCAAACAGCTTCACAACGCTGTCCGCCGCCGCCTGCCCGAAGGCGGGGTGATCGACCCCAAGCGGTACCGATAAAAACCATATTCATCTGCTTTGTGATGTCGCCACCGTTGGCGAACGAGCCAATCGGGACACCGTAGAGCAATATGTCCAAAAGCAGGGTTACCCCAAAGCGGCACTCAGGGAGTTAAACCTGTTTGATTGATACCCTGCAGCTTGCTGCAGGGTAGTGGATTAGTCCTCTATAATGGTTCCAGCTTCTTCAAATTGCTGATTGCCCCGGTCGTCCCAATAACAACCAGGCAATCCCCGGCCAACAAACGCTCTGCTGGATTTATCGTTGTTACCTGATCCTTGGCTCGCCGGATTCCGACCAAAGTGACTCCATATTTTTGACGAAAACGGAGATCCACAATTGTTTGGCCTGAAAGTTTCGAATCATCGGCAACTCTGACTTCAGCGATTTCAAAACGATCTCCGTCCTTTGTATCTTTTCTCATTTTAAGCTGGTTGAGTACCCTTTCGGTGTCCTTTAATCCGTCAGGAGGCCCCATGATGAGCAGGCGGTCCCCTGGAAAGATCCTAAAATCCGGCACCGGGTCATAATAAATCTGTCCACCCCGGCTGACAGCTAAAATTGATACCCCGACCCCCGGCCTTACAGGAATATCTCTAATAGTCTGCCCGACCACCGCAGCATCCGATAGAATACGCACTTCAAGAAACGAAATGGGCCAATTAATCGTTTCCGGCAGAAAATCCATTGCATAGGCCAAAGCATCGGCAGCTTTTTCCGATGCGTCGGCAAATGGTCGAAAAACCAAGTGGGCGCCCGCGTTTCTAAAGTCTTCGGCCTCTTCCTCGTTCGTAGCGGTCAAAGCCAATTTGCAGGCGTATCCTCTTTTTTTAATATTGTTAACGAGAGGCAAATTCATCTCTTTTGATCTGACCGTGCTGATCAGCCATCGCGCCTTATTCAGCGGCAAGTGCTCATGCATCTCTGGGTCAGCCATGTCTCCATATAAAACGGGCACTCCTCGCTCACGCCATCTGTCCAGTGCGGCGGGGTCAAAATCAATGCCCAATATGACTTTATTTCGCCTTAAAAGGTACTCTGCAATCCCGCTTCCATATTTGCCCAAACCAACCAAAACAACATCTGCCGATGTTGTTTCCTTAAGGGTATCTATGGCGGCTTCCCGATATGGATTACGTCTCTCAAACACCTTCAAAGGGCCGGAAAGAAAATTGTAAAGCTGGCCAGAATACAGGATCATGTAAGTAGAGATGAAAATAGTTATAACCCCCACGAGGGTAATGAGGCCAACGGTTTCATTTGTAATGTGGCCGATGCTCAACCCCAATGCCGCCACGATAAGGGAGAACTCACTAATTTGGGCCACCGTAAGCCCTGCGAGAAAACCCGTACGGCGTCGATAACCCATTAATCCCATAATGACTAAAATAATCAAAGGGTTGCCGATGAGTACAAATAGAGAAAAAATAATCGATGCACCCACTTGCGAGCCCAATGTGGTCCAATCCAAACGTGCTCCAAGGTCAATAAAGAAAAACACAATAAGAAAATCCCTGAGACTAGCAAGGCGCGTTCCAATAGAATTACGGTAATCAGTAGATGCAAGTGATATTCCGGCAAGAAATGCCCCTAATTCTTTGTTAAACCCAAGCAAATCGCTACCTGCGCTGAGGAAAACCGCCCACACAATCGCAAAAAGAGTCAATAATTCCAGAGAGTGTGCGAGGCGTCTGGTCAGGTACGGAAGGACGTACTTCATCAGCAAAGCGACCATTCCCAGCAGCCCCAGACCTTTGGCGGCAATAATCAGCGTCGAAACATAAGCCGACCCTTCTTCAGCAATTGATGATCCCAAGGTGGTCAAGCCGACCAAAGCTAAAATTGCAGCAATATCCTGAATAATTAGAAAGCCGATAGCGATTTGTCCATGGAGAGAATCGATTTCTTTTTTGTCAGACAGGAGTTTTACAATAATAATTGTACTTGAAAAAGTGAGTGCGACAGACACATAGGCAGCAGTGAGGAACGACATATGCAGGGTTATGGCGATCGCGAACCCGATTATGGACGTAAAAATAATCTGCCCCAATCCTGTAGCCAAAGCGACCGGGCCCGTGGTGCGGATCAGGTGCAGATCGAGCTTGAGGCCGACGATAAATAGTAGAAGAGCAATGCCGATATGTGCCAGCAATTCGATCTGATCATAGCTGTGTATGATTTCTAAACATGAGGGGCCAGCTATGATGCCAGTTGCAAGAAACATAATTATCAAAGGTTGCCGCAATTTTTGCCCGACGATTCCAAAGAGGATTGCAAGGCTCAAAATGGCGGCGATTTCCACAAATGTGTTTCCGTCTATCATTCTATGCAGCTCCTTTGTCGCTAGATGGTGTTATCTAACTGATATCTCTAAGCCGCGTTGCTTTTTGGCTTTGGCTTGATGGATTTTATACTGTTTCCGAATCTATATACCTTCTGATAGGAGGCAGCGCTAAGCACTATTTAATGCGTCTCAGGCTTATAAATAGCATGGAAAGGCAAACTTGATCAACCCTTTGGTTTGCCTGTAAAATAGAGAGAAGGGAGGATCATGATGAAAGAGAAGGACAGCGATATTAGAAAGGGAAAACATTTGGCCACAGAGGAGAAGTATCAGATATTTATTGAGGTAACCATAGCCAAGTCTAAATACAATAGAGGAATACGTAATATCTTGAGGAGATGGTCTATAGACCCCAGTAATCTAACACGAATCAAAAGAACACCGGGAGAGGGAGCCATCAGTTCCTTTAAGGAAAAAAAGGGCAGTTAATGGGAAAACAGAGAGGAGATTAAACCTAAAGGTGCTAATCAGAGATGGAGCTGGGATCTAACCTATATTGTCCTGGTACCTATCTTTGTCTATATGTTTGCCATTATCGATGTTTATAGTAGAAAGATTATTATCCGCTGACATCTTGGCCTCAATGCCAGGCTTGATTCCGTGAAAAAGGCATGGGATAATGCCTTGATACATGAAGGGTTACCTGGTGTAAAAGACACCATGGTTCTATCGGATATGTAACCCATGAACAGAAACATATTGGACAGGCAGATACTATCCTTAAGGCCCGGACTCAAAGAAGACATCAGGCAAGGGTACAAAAGAGTTAAATTTAACCGTAACCAGATCTGTCTGTATGAAGATTCCTGCGGGTAGACGAGGCTGGATGGGCTAAGGCTGCATGAAAATAATGCTTCCACCTATTCGTATTTTGGTGTTGATAATTCAGAAAGAAGATCAGTTTGTTATGTGGCTTGTATTTCATTGGCCACCTCAATCAAATGCCGAAGCACAGATCCATAAGCCGACAGGCAGGAGCAGCAGATAAGGTCCAGTCTCAGGGTAAATATACAGTCGAGTAGTCCCAAGGGACTCACTGTCCGGGAGGAGGTTAATCTTTACACTTATGCCAATTAAGGAGGCCGTTGATTTTACTCAATCTTCTACTACAAATATTATTGTAGTTTTATTCCGAAGAGCTTTAATAATTGCCCAACCACTAAAGGGAATAAACTTGAACCGAGAACAAGTAGCCACCCATTTAAGTCTGGTCGATGTGTACTAAGTATATTTGCTACTACAGGTATATATATTGCCACAAATAGCAGAACAAGACAGATTAAGAGTGCTGTCCAAACGAATTTGTTTTTTGTTATTTCATTGATGAACAAGCTGGAATCGGCACTCCGCATATTAAAAACATGCCAAAGCCTTGAAAATCCCAAAGTCAGAAACGCGATAGTGATTGCTTCTTCCTTGCTTGTACCTAAAACGCTTTGAGCGACAGTAAAAGATGTAAGAATTGAAACCGCGATAACAATTCCGAAGAGCCAGATGAAAAGCCAGCCTTTTTTATTTAAGATTGGTTCTTTCGGATTTCTGGGTGAATGATACATTATATTTTTTTCACTGCCGCCCATACCGACTGCAAGAGCAGGAAAAACATCAATACCGAAATTTAAGAATAGAATCTGCAGCGGGTATAAAGGAAGTTCAGCAATCGCGAGGAATGCTGCCGCAACCGCAAGTATCTCACCCACATTACCCGAAAGTAGATAAAGAACAAACTTCCTTATATTTTTGAAAATTGTTCTTCCTTGTTCAATTGCAGCAACTATAGAAGAAAGCGAATCATCCCTTAATATCATATCTGCAGCATCTTTTGCGACCTGTGTACCGTGTTTGCCCATTGCAATGCCAATATCGGCTTTTTTAAGTGCAGGTGCATCATTTACGCCGTCACCGGTCATTGCAACTATGTTTCCCTGTTTTTGATGAAGTGATATTAAACCTAGTTTTTGTTTCGGAGTTACTCTTGCAAATATTTTTTCTTTCGATAATTCATCTATTCTTTCTTCATTTAGTTCATCAATATTTTTTAAATCTTTCCCTGAAGAATATTTCCCATCTTTTACTTCGATGAGTTCAATACTTTCGGCAATTTGTTGTGCAGTTGAAGGATGATCCCCGGTAACCATTATTAATTCAATATTTGCATCTTTACATGTGCGTATAGCTTCTTTAACTCCTTTGCGAGGAGGATCCAATAATCCTGCCAATCCAATAAATGTCATTTTATCGTAAGGATCATCTTCCGTTGAAGAAGTATGGTTCATTGCAAGGGCTAAAGTTCTTAAACCTTCTTGTGCCAATTGTTCGTTCTTTTCAGTCCAATTCTTTTTGTCATCTTCATTAAAATCTTTTTTTCCTTCTGGTGTTATTATCGATGTACAAGAGTTGGTAACTTTTTCAGGCGCACCTTTAATGGCAGCTTTAAAATGATTGTTGCTTTTATGGAACGTTGCCATCATCATAGTATCTGTATCAAAGGCGATCTCTCTTTCTTCGGGATACTTTTCCATCAACTCACTTGGTTTTATACCGGCTTTTGCACCGGCAACCAGTAGTGCAACTTCAAGTGGGTCTCCGATCGAATCGGCTTCTCCATCGGGAAGAGATGCATTGTTGCATAGAACACCAATTTGCAGTGCTAAGCGTAAAGTTTCATGGTTATCAATATTTAGACTATTTTCGTCTCGTTTAAATTTACCTTCCGTATGATAACCTTCACCCGTAATTTCAACTGAGCCATCTGCTAATAACAGCTTGCTCAAGGTCATTTTGTTTTCCGTAAGTGTTCCTGTTTTATCAACACAAATAAGGCTAGTAGCGCCTAAAGTTTCAACCGAGGAGAGCCGGTTAATAAGCGTATTTTTTTTAGCCATAATCATCATACCGCGCGCCAGTGCAACAGTTGCGACAATCGGCAGTCCTTCCGGTATAGCGGCAATCGCAAGCGCTACCGCAGTTTCAATCATCAGGATAAGCTCTTTGCCTCGAACGAATCCAATAACTCCCACTGCAATTGCTAAACTAATTGTAAGCCAAATTAATTTTTTACCTAATTCATCGAGTCTCTTTTCAAGAGGAGTAGTTTCCTCCTCCGCTTCTTCTACAAGTTCAGATATTTTACCAAGTTGGGTATTCATACCGGTTGAGATAACAATACCTTCACCAGATCCTTTTGTTACCGCACAACCGTTGAATAACATATTTTTTCTGTCTGCTAATTCGGTCTCCGGTTCAATTTCATCAGTTGATTTTGCAACCGGTATAGATTCCCCGGTTAAAGATGATTCATCTGCCTGAAGCTTGTTGGATTCGATCAACCTGATATCGGCACTTATTACATCACCTCCTTCAATAATCACGATATCACCTGGAACAAGGTCATCAGCTCTTATTGCTTTCGCTTCACCATTCCGTTTAACTTTTGCTTTAACCTTGGTAAGTTTCTTCAAGCCCTCCATCGATTTGACAGCTTTGAATTCGGTGAAGAATCCCATAACTCCGTTAACCACAACAACTGCAAGAATTGCGAATCCTTCGATGGTTTGATTGAATAGAAATGAGATTACTACGGCACCAAGAAGAATGATCACAATCAAACTGTTGAACTGATCAATGAGTATTTTCCAAATACTTTTGGTTTCAGATTCATTTAATTTGTTTCTACCGTATTCATTTCTTCTCTTTTTTACTTCAGCGGATGATAAGCCTTTTTCATTCTTGACCTCTAGTTTACAGAGAATATCATCTGTTGATTCTGCCCAGGGTTTACCAATGTTGTATTTTGTCATAAGCATCACATTTTCCGGCATGTCGGACAAATATATGTTCTCCGTCTGTTTACGGCAATCTTTTTTATGGTTCCTTTACAAACAGGGCAATCCCGGTTTCCCTTAGGCTCTGCGAGCAGATAGTCCTTCGGCAGATTTTTGGGTTGTACATGGTGCCTGATAAGAATTTACAATACCTGCTGCATGGTTTTGTAAAGTGATTGTAAGCGTTCGGCGTCGAGCTTGCCTTCGTGAAACCAATCCTGGTGCGAAAAGCGATTTCTGGTGACTTTGGCCAGCATAGGATAGGTCCACCCGGGCTGCAAGCATCTTATTTCCCTAAGTAAATATTGAATTCCGGACTCTTTTTCTGTTGTAAAAGTCGAGTTGGATAGTACGTTAAACTAATTTTAAAATTTTTTAGCCGCTTCAGTAAGCAGTGCCTGAACTGGTTTGCTGAACCAGCAGTCGAGGAAGTTTTCATTTTTTGATTTATAGTATTTTTCATAAGTTAACCGAATTACATCGATACGATTAGCCTTGATCGTGCTAAACGCTGCCCGGGGAAGGGCAGCTAGTTCAGAGATTTTTTTCACTGCGTGGTCTTCCAGTTCTTCCTGAGGCACTATTTCATCGACGAGTCCAATTTTCTCTGCCTCGGATAATGCTATGAACTTACCATGGTAGAGGATTTCGGTTGCAGTTCGGTCACCAACAATTTGCCGCAGTATCAGGTCGGCCAGATAAGGCACGGGAACGCCTAATTTTATCTCATTTAGCCCAATTAGCTTGTTCCCGGATGCTGCAAAACGGTAATCACAAGTCAAGGCAAGGATATTGCCACCGGCAATGGCATGACCTGCTATGGCACAGGCGGTGGGAAGCGGCAATGTAAATAGGTTGAAGGCTACCTGATTAAATTCATAAAAAAATCTGGTCATTCCAGTCCTATCCAATTTAAGTAGTCTCGGCAAATCAAAACCGATGCAAAAAAACTTGGCGCCCCCGGCCAAAATTATGCCTTGAAATTCACTTTTGACCTGGGTTAATGCCGAGGACAAATCATTTACTACTTCCGGGCTCAAAGCATTGGTTACTTCGTTGTTCAACCGCATGATTGCCACGTTTTCGCGGCTCTCAATTTTTACATATGTCATCGATTTCTCCTTATCCTAAAAAAATGCGAAATGTCCCAATTCAATGAGGGCGTAATCCTCCGTATAAATACAGACGGTAAAAGCTGGCGTTTTTTCTGCTGCTTATATGGATGTTATGCGAAATCACTCTTGTCCACAATCGATTTTTTATGTGGACAGCATTTGAACCTTGTAAGCACGTAAATACTTGTCTAAAAGCTCTTTAAAGTTCTTATTTAATGCCTTGTAGGGATTAACATGTATTAAAAATACCCATGTTGAATGTCACCGGTTTTGCACAGCATGTGCAGGCACAGACAGCCTGAATTTCCGCACGCGAATAGCATCGTGTAAAACCAAATACGTATCTGTCCAAAAACAATGGATGTGAATTATTTTGGACAGCAGTGAAGTGAAATAGTTTTTGTCTGACCAAGAAAAATCTAATCCAGATCCAACTTCGCTCCACACTGATTGCATTTTACAACGCCCCGGAAAACTTTATTGCTGCATACAGGACATACATAGCGGGCTTCTTCATCTTCAATCCATTTTTCAGTGCCGAACTCTCGCCAATATGGAATAGCCCGCAAAATCACCTTTTTTCCAACAGTCATCGGAAAGTTTTCAATATACTGACAGGGAAATTCATCGCATTCATGACATCCAATGTATCCTTTCTTTCTTGTGCAGTCCCTGATCTCACATTGCTGGCAATAGATAAAAACATTATCAGATAAACATCCATCGCATTGAATATCTTCTATTGAAAGATTTTCACTGTTGGGAAGCTTACCCTTTCCAGGAACCCATCCCTTATAAACGTTTAATAATCGCTCTTTGAATTTTTGATTATTATCTCGGTGTGCAATGTAAATGGCACAGACTCCGCAATACAGACCGCATGGCGCAATAAAATCTGGATTTATTTTCATTATTAATACTCCCCCTTATCACATTGTTACAAATGCTAATACCGACGGAAACAAGGCATATGCAGGGTTTTAACCAGACTCACACAAAAGTGGTTGATATTCAATTTTGCACCATTTTGCTAAAAGCTGCTATACCCCTGGCTGCCCCCTATAGACTGACAGGTATGCATCCGGCATCAGTATGACCTTATTGGATGAAAAACCTACATGTGAACCCTGCTAATGCGTTGAAATGGTAACAGAAATACTAGCCGAAGATAAGTCGAAGATCAAGCAAGGAGTTTGAGCGGGAACATTATCGTGAGACCTTGCTGATTTTGACATCAAACTGCTCCCTTAAAATTGGTCGTCTCCGCCCGTAGGTCCCTCATTCTGGCTCCTCTTTGCCCTTTTCTTTCCAGCGGTACCACGTTTCACCCAGGGAGTAAACATGTCGAGTGACCTGAAAGAGCCAAGTAAGAGCATCACGCTGGGCACCTTTTCTGCGGTAGGCATATCTATTGTTCTTTACCTGACAGCAGCGGTGATGTTTGCGGCGGTGATGCCAAAAGAGACTTTGATTGGAGATTACCACGCAATGAGGCATGTGGCGGTTATAGGGTGGCTCATAATCCTCACCCGGACGCTCGAGGATGTGAGAATCAGCGAGGAATCTGAGGTCACCCTAGAGCCGGACCTGGACAAAGTGGTTGAGCAGTCTGCCGATGCAGCAGTCACATTTCTGCCTCTTCATGTGAAAGGAACCCGGCTGGTGGATCCCTTGGATGTTTCTTTTGAGGAGATCCTATCCCGAGTTCTTATTAGTGCTCTGGTGATTGCCGCTGAGGACATCGATCTTGAGGTGGAGCCGGAGAAGGGGAAACAGGGGATCAATCTTATTTGCATGCAAGGGGTCAAATGTGCTGACAATAAACACCTTAAAAGGAAATACAGTTTGTTTTATGATTTTTTATTATCTGTTGGTTACGGTTTGGTTTGTTACTGAATACATGTAGCACGCTGAACGAATGAGGTTTTTCAACTTATTTTTAATAAGAATGGCCATTGATCGAGGTTAGGGTTAAATTTTTAGGAAAAAGGGTGTTATATAGGCTTTTTCATGCACACCTTCAGAGGAATTTCTCACCGTTTTTGTGTATTTACAGGTATATACAGCCTTGTTCAAACTTTAAAAACTCAAAGAAATTTAAGATCTGAACAAACCATTAGTTTCGAGAGGAGAGATTGTGTTCCAACAGATTTTACGCTGGATAGGGGACGAGACGCTTTTAACTAATCTTGTGGCTGGTTTTTCCACCATAGTTTTGTTGATTGTCATAGCGGTGTGTATCGTCATTCTTTCAAAAGGAGCTGACTGGATGATTGATGGCGTTGTTCACCTGGCGCGC
>JAWOBA010000159.1:0-7942 GCA_046498285.1 Desulfatiglandales bacterium
CTTGATCCTGTTAAGACATCTTAAATCATTTCCCGGATTTTCAATAATAGAAAATAGGATATCGATTGGGAAGAGTATGATTTTTTTATAAGAGAAAAAGATTTCAAAATCCACCTCTCGAGACCTGCTACGCCGATCAGATATGGTTTATGCACACCCTTTAAGACCTTTGCATAACCCCTCTTGATCTAAAGACGATGGGATTTTTTCAGTTCCAAGGCTCCCGGGTTGGTCTTTTCAGCAACGTATCCATGGGGGAGTTTTGCCCTCTCCGAGCGGGAGGCTCTCCGAGCCGGAAGCCCTCCGCATTGCCCCGATAAATCGGGGCCTGCGGGTTCCCCCATGGATACATTACGAAAAGACAGCACCCTTCTCTCCGAGCGGGAGGCTCTACGAGCCGGAAGCCACCAGTCACTTCAAAAAAGTCCATCGTCTTTTTGAGGATGGTGAAAATCGCCAAGTTTTTCAAAGGTCTCCCTTTTTTATAGTCAGTCATAAGTTGTTTGTTGTTAGTTTAAAATATCTACGAATAATTGTTCACCGCAAAGCTTAGCGGTGAACATAAAAAAGAACACTCATAGCTCAAGAATCATCGCGGTCTCATCACAGTCGGGAAACTTCGGGCATTTTATACAATCAGCCCATATCTTATGTGGCAGCAATGATTTTTCTACCTCCTTGAAACCAAACTGGGCAAAAAAGCTGGTTATTAAGGTCAAAACAAATACCTTTCTGAGTCCAAGTTCTACTGCCTCTGAGAGGCATGCGTTAATAAGTTGAGATCCAAGCCCTCTTTTTTGGCTTTCTTCAACAACGGCTAAAGATCGTATCTCCCCTAAATCTTCCCAGGATATACTAAGGGTACATACTCCCAAGAGGTCTCCCTTTACCTCGCTATTTTCTATAACATAAAAATCCCGTAGATGGTCATAGAGTTCACTTAATGAACGAGGGAGTAAGAGAGACTGGTTTGCATAATGGGTTAAGATTGTGTGTATAGATTTTACATCCTGAATTTTTCCTTTCCTAAGCATCGGGATTCCTTACCTTTTTATTTATTGTTAGAATGCACAATAAAAGGATTAAAACCTTCTCTATCGCTCAACATTTTTGCGTATTGTTTGGCCTTTTCTATGGTAGAGTATGGGCCACATCGAATTCTATAAAAGATATCGCCATTGATCATAATTTGATAATAATAGGCCTGGTAGCCCAATCTGATTAATCTTCTCACCATTTTTTCCGTTTCCGTCTTATCCTTGAGCGCCACTACTTGAATGCTATAATTGTGGGTTTCCTCTTTTACTTGCCTGAGTTGTTTCTTCTCCGTTTTGTTGTCAGGATGTTTTAACAAAGTGGGAGGGGCCACCTGTTTCTTAGCTTTTTCTTTTTTATCAATAAGCTGATTATAAAAGCTCAGTTCATCTATTTGTATAGGATTTACAAGATCATTTTGTTCCTTTGGTTCATCCTTCGCAATCTTTTTTTTGATAAAAGAAAAGGTCTCCACTGAGTCTGGTAATAGCCCCCTGCCCACCAATATTCCCAAGAAAAACACCCAGCCCAGCACAAAGAAAAATCCGATAGATAATAAAAAGCCGGATTTGAAAGAGAATTGAAAGATGTGCCTCTTTCTTTCTTTCTTTGGGGTAGATTTTTTATTGACCATTATTTGCTAATTACATCGTTTCAGGGGAACTAAGCCCTAAGAGGTTGAGGCCGTTTTTGATTACAATCTTAACCGCCAGGGATAGAAAAAGCCTCGCCTGGCATAAGGTTTTATCTTTGCCGATGATCCTATGTCTATTATAGTATTTGTGAAAGGCACCAGCAAGTTCTATCAAGTAATACGTCAGCCTGTGAGGTGCCAATTCTCTGGCAATTTCCTCGATGAGGGAAGGAAATTCAGCCATTTTTCTTATCAGCGCAATTTCTTCATCTAAAACCAAGCGTTGAAGAACAGGAGTCGGTTCTTCAGGAAGCAGAATATTTTGAGTGGCTGACTTTCTAAATAGGCTGCAGATTCTTGCATGGGCATATTGAACATAATATACTGGATTTTCACTGTCTTTTCTTTTAACCAGGTCTATGTCAAAATCAAGGGGGGATGTATGATCCTTGCTCAAAAAAACAAAGCGCACTGCATCTATCCCAACATCATCTACCAGCTCTTTGAGGGTAACATATCTGCCTGATCTCTTGGACATCTTCACCTCAGACCCTGCTTCCCAAAGCTTGACCAGTTGAATAAGGAGGACGTTTAGCCAGTCTTTCGGGATTCCTTCGGCCATGAGGGCTGCCTTAACCCTGGTTATATAACCGTGATGATCAGCACCCCAAATATTTATTACTCTTTTAAACCTCCTTTCCCATTTATCAAGATGGTATGAGATATCTGTGGCAAAATAGGTAAGGTTTCCATTTTTCTTTCGAATAACCCTATCTTTATCGTCACCAAAAGAGGAAGTTTTGATCCAAAGTGCACCATCCTTTTTAAAAAGCAGCCCCTTTTTTTCAATTAATTTGATGGTATGATCAATTTTACCCGATGAGTAAAGGTCACTTTCATTATACCAGAAATCAAAATGTACCCTAAAATGGGCAAGGTCTGTTTTTATTTCCTCTAACATTTTATCTTTACCCAACTGAGACAATAGGTCTATGGCATCATGGATATCAAGATCTTCTAATGTTGTGTTTTGGGAGATTTCAGTTGCCAAGTCCTGGATATAATCTCCCTGATAACCATCTGAAGGAAATGGATAGGATGGGTCAAACAATTGCCTCCACCTGCTATAAATAGACTCTCCCAGGACTTTGATCTGTTTGCCTGTATCATTTATATAAAACTCTCTGCTTATGTCATAACCGCAAAAATCCAATATTCTACAAAGGGTGTCTCCTAAAGCTGCACCGCGGCCATGACCAAGGTGAAGAGGGCCGGTAGGGTTGGCGCTAACAAACTCTACCATTATTTTTTCCTTTTTCCCAAGGTAGTTGCGACCATAATCGTCCTTTAGGGTAATAACTTGTGATAGAAGATCATGCCATTGCTCTATTGTAACGAAGAAATTAATAAAACCAGCACCACCTATCTCTGCTTTTAGAATAACGTTATTATGGTCTATTAAGTGGCGGATAATTATTTCAGCGATATTCGAAGGAGAATTTTTCTGTTTTCCAGCAAGGACCATTGCAAGATTAGTAGCGAAATGCCCATGATTTGGATTGCTAGGAACCTCGATAACAAATTCTGGTACGGTAACCTGTTTTAGATAACCCTCCTTAAAGCAGAAATTTAGGGTATTATTAAGAATCGTAGCTAATTTTCTTTTCATACATATATTCTTCCAGGTAGTTAATGTGCGTTTATTTAAAACTGCTTTCCCCCAACAATCTTGCCTTGGGAGACTCGCGCCGCCCTTCGCCATCGGCTTCGCCTTAGGCAAGTGCCGGGTGGGATTAGCAGGCGGGCTGGCTTGCGGGGAGAACGGAATAAGTTGAAATCAAGAGAAACAAAAAGTATTCAAGTTCATGCATATAAGGGCCATATTCATTGCCTTTTAACCATAGATCAGTATATTATCATAGGCATCAGATTTGAAAACTCCCGTGACTTAGTGCCTTTATATGTACTTTTTATCTTTACGAGTTTGTCCTGCAAGGCATAAAGAATGATGATACCTTTGTATATAGTGATCTACCCATAATAGCCACTTAAATTAGCTGATAATAGATGTAATATCAAGAACTATGTAAACGCATCCGATGAAATGGTATGTATATATAAGCCTGAGTGAGAATTATGGAGAGGTATTTGATACTTCCATATACTATAAAAACTTATATTTGTAGTTCATCCATACCCTCCCTTTTAGGCCAATTGCAATAAAAGAGGAATAGTGATGTCTGTCTATCTTCAGGGCCGGATTGAAAGAATAACATATACCAATGATGACAATGGCTACACTATTGCCAAGGTAAAGGTGCAGGGATATCGGGATCTCGTGACTGTGGTTGGAAACCTGATGGCACCTACCCCAGGGGAAATCATTAAAATGTATGGTGAATGGGTTAATCATCCAAAATATGGTAAGCAGTTGAAGGTGGATCGGTACAGATCCCTGGTTCCTGCATCAGTTTACGGTATAGAAAAATATCTTGGTTCCGGCCTCATTAAAGGCATTGGTCCTGTGATGGCCAGGCGGATTGTTGAAAGATTCGGCAAAATGACCATCGATATTATTGAAAAGGAGATCGAGAAAATAACTGAAGTAGATGGTATAGGCGGTAAGCGGGTCGAAATGATCAAAAAGGCCTGGGAGGATCAGAAAGAAATCAGAGAGGTGATGATATTCCTTCAGACACATGGTGTTGGTTCAGGGTATGCCACAAAGATATTCAAGGAATACGGAAACCGATCAATAGTAATTGTAAAGGAAAATCCCTACCGCCTGGCAACAGATATTTTTGGCATTGGTTTTTTGACTGCTGACCGTATTGCTGAGAAGCTGGGATTTAGCAGAGATTCTGCATTACGGGCGGAAGCAGGCATACTCTATGTCCTCAACCAGCTCGCTGATGAGGGTCATGTCTATTATCCTTATAAATTGCTCATTCAAAAGTGCAAAGAAATCCTTGGAGTAGATGGGGATGTCATCGTAAAGGCAATGAATGTCATCACAGATAACAGAATGATTGTCATTGATGACCTTACCAAGGATATCGATGATTCCAGAGAAAACAATAAGGCGGTATATCTCGCCAAGTTTTACCGTTCTGAAACCAGCATTGTCACTAATATGAAAGCCCTGATACATACTCCCAAAGCAATACGAAAGATTGATTTAGAAAAAGCACTAAAATGGGTACAAGGGCAGCTTTCTTTTGCCTTGGCCGAAAAACAAGTTGAGGCTGTAAAATGTGCTCTCGAAAATAAGGTGCTAATCATTACTGGCGGGCCTGGTACAGGTAAGACAACAATTATTAATGCTATTCTTAAGATTTTTTCAAGGATCAGCATAAAAATCATGCTTGCTGCACCCACAGGAAGGGCTGCAAAGAGAATGAGTGAAGCTACCGGTCATAAAGCAAAGACTATTCATCGAATGCTGGAGTACAGCGTTCAAAAACATGGATTTCAGAAAAATGAGCTCAATCCTCTCAACTGTGATCTTATGATTGTGGATGAGGCTTCAATGATTGATACAATCCTGATGCATCATTTGCTAAAGGCCATTCCTCCAGGGGCTACCTTTATCATGGTAGGGGATGTAAACCAACTTCCCTCAGTAGGGGCCGGAAATGTACTTAAAGACCTTATCGCATCTGGTGAAATTCAGGTGGTAGAGCTCAAGGAGATTTTTCGTCAGGCTAAAGAAAGCCTGATCATTGTTAATGCTCACAGAATAAACAATGGTCTACTCCCTTCATTTAGATCTTCCAGGAAAAAACTGGATGATTTTTATTTCATTGAGCAGGACAATCCTGAAGAGGTGCTCAGAATTATATTAGAGCTCACCAAGGAGCGTATACCACAGCGTTTTGGATTCGATCCTGTTAATGACATTCAAGTGCTTACCCCTATGCATAAGGGGATAGTGGGGGCAGGAAATCTGAATGAAGAATTGCAAAATGTGCTGAATCCAGCAAAAGATGGCATTGTGCGAGGCGGGCGAAATTTCAGGGTTTATGATAAGGTTATGCAGATCAAAAACAATTATGATAAAGGGGTCTTTAACGGTGACATTGGAAGGATTACCTGTATTGACCCTGAAAATCAGGAGGCAACTATATCTTTTGATGAACGAGATGTTCCTTATGATTACACAGACCTAGATGAGATTGTATTGGCCTATGCAGTGTCAATTCATAAATCTCAAGGATCTGAATATCCAGCCATTATCGTACCCATTATCACCCAGCATTTTAGATTATTGCAAAGGAATTTACTTTACACTGCCGTTACCAGAGGTAGGAATTTGGTGGTAATTGTTGGTACCATTAAAGCGCTGGCAATTGGGGTCAATAATAATAGGACACAGAAACGATATACCTATTTGAGACACAGGTTGAGCTGATTCTTCAGCTCATTAGAAAGAGAGCCGGTTCTTTTAACCTAGATTATGCAGTAGGTGGCTACTGCATAATCTGGGTTTAAGCCTCATTGGACGAACCAACCCGAGAGCCTCGACCTCCGGCCCTACCCTCTGGCCTGGAAGACCTACGGGCTGGAAGTGGAGCCCGAGTCTACCAGTCATTTCAGAAAAGTCTACCCTCTCTATTCGGAGTAAAAAAATGGTCAGGTTGTACAAAGCTCTAGCTAGGTTTAAGGACGAATTCAATCGTTCTAACGAGGTTCATTGAAGATTTCCTTCACTTTTTTGCAAATGGATTCTGGAGGTCTAATGGTGTATGGTTCTTTATGAAGTGTATAAAGATAGGGCCGGTCACTATTGCCAATACTACGGATGAGAAGACGGGGACAAATTCTGGCATTAATCCGAAAGTCTTCGTCTTCCTTTTCAGAAAAGATTGACATATTAAAGGCATAAATATTTTCCTGACCAAAGTATCGCAAAAACCTTGAGAGGCCTTGAAGAAAACTGGCAATTTCAACCATTGATAGTTGAATCAGTGAGTAGTGATCAGGAAAAATACACCATAAATCCGGCAAGACACTTTGAGGAACAAAGCTTAATGTCCAAAAGGTAGGTCCTATTTCAGAAATATAGCGCTCCCCGCACTCCTTTTCTGCATTTATAAAATCGTTCCAGAAGATTTTTCCATGTTCCTTGAGGTATCTTTTGCATCCCTCAACCTGTATCCTGTGATGATTCGTGGGAACATACCCGCAATTTACTTGAATATGCGGATGAACGAGGCTCGACCCGGCTGGAGGCATATAATTCCAATTAATAGAAAAGAATTGTACTTCGGGATCAAAGGCAACCACCTTTTGGATGAATAGGAGGGCAGCATCAAAGGCATCCGCCATTATTTCCGGAGTTAAATCTTCTATACCCACATAGTGTTCTGGGGTTAGGATGGATACACCGGCATATGTATCAAAGGGAATAAGGTTTGGTATGAGAGTAGCGTTGCCTTGCTTGATGCTCCCCCCTGGAATTAGCTCCTCTGGGAATCGAGGGGTTGATTTTTCTAGCGCATCAGGACAAAAGGGGCAGAATATTTCTCTGGATCGCTGAATAGTTTTATTTATATCAGGCCTATCAGGAGGCTTATATGGAAGATCAAAGACCCTTCCCGTTTCCCCTGTTAAAGGATCGTAGCGTATCTCAAAGGGGATTTCGTCTAAGGAGAAATCTTTGAGGGGATTAAAGAAACGAGCTTTTGACTGTATTCGTTTAAAAAATGTATTCATAGTATTTCTTAGCTCTATAGTTAATCTCTTTTTGATGTTTAACAATATTTCAAACAATAGGATGCTTTCTGACAATTAGGATTTTGGCTTCCAGCCTTGGCTTGCTTAAGATATCCGTGTCCATTATTATTGGGGAAAGATCAGGATGGCCCAAAACCTCTTACCTCATGAAGATATCATGAAACCTTTGCATAACCCCTCTTGATCTAAAGACGATGAGCTTTTTTCAGTTCCCTCCGGGGCGTAGGTATTAGAAGTAAACTGTGAAACAGATTTTGTAGCAAAAAATGAACTTTTCCAAAAATTTGTTCATGATATTTGTTTGCATGTTGCTGCTGCGGCACCTTTATATGTTTCTAAAGAAGAAGTGCCTGAAGAAGTTATAAAAAAGGAAAAAGATCTTTATAAAAAGCAAGCCTTAAATGAAGGAAAGCCAGAAAAAATAGTTGAAAAGATTGCTGAGGGTAAGATAAAAAAATATTACGAAGAGTATTGTTTGTTAGAGCAGCCTTTTGTAAGGGATAATGATATAACTGTTGGCGAGTTGCTTAAACAGCA
>JAWOBA010000236.1:0-8219 GCA_046498285.1 Desulfatiglandales bacterium
AACTACTTCATTTATTGAGGATATCAATAGCTTCTTCTAAGGCAATGGATCCATCATAAAGGGCCCTTCCCGTTATTATTCCACATACTCCAAGCTCTTCTAATGGTAAAAATTGCTCTATATCTTTAATGGATGATATTCCTCCTGCTGCTATAACCCCTATGTTTATATTCTTTGCAAATTCTCGTATACCATCGATATTGGGACCGCTTCTCATTCCATCCCTTTGTATATCGGTATAAATAACAGCTGCAATCCCTATATCTTCAAACCGCCTTGCCAGATCAATGGCAATAATACCGGTAGGCTCTGCCCAACCTTCAACTGATACATAATTATCCTTTGAATCAATAGATATGATAATTTTATCCGGATATTTTATGCATGCGTCCTGTACCATACCTGGATTTTTCAATGCGATGGTGCCAAGGATAATTTTATCAATGCCCAGATCAAGGTAATACGCTATGGTATCTAAACCTCGAATCCCGCCACCTAATTGTATGGGTATTGAGACCATGTCACGTATTTGTTTTATCGTGCCGCTATTGAACGGTTTCCCATAAACGGCCCCATCCAAATCAACGATATGGAGCCTCTTTGCGCCTTTTCTTTCCCATTGCAGTGCGATCTCTTCAGGATGATCTGAAAATATAGTCTCCCTATTCATCAGACCTTGTTCTAATCGAACACACTTACCACCCTTAAGATCAATAGCTGGAATAATAATCAATTATAAGTACCTCCTAAAATATAGTAACAGTAAAGTCTCACCGGCAGGCCCGAAGGTCATCTCCACCATAAAAGATCAGGATTGGGGTAAACGATTCGTATCCTGTGGCCTGTGTTTCTACAACAAAGCGGTTGATGAACCAACAATAGTCATCTCCCCTATTCTCTCGTTATTCCCCACAAAATAGTCAATCCTAAAAGCCCTCCTACCATATTTAACAATATATCATGCCAGGCAAAATATCGTAAGGGTAATACGCCCTGGTAAAGTTCATCTATGGCACCAAGTGCGGTGGTAATCGCTGCTGATTGAAAGTACCAATACTTTTCATTATCGTTTTTTTTCTTTTTTCCCCTATATCCCTTAATAGCCTGCAATATCAAGATACTCAAAATTGCATACTCCGGCAAATGCGTTAATTTATAAGGGTTTGGAATAAAAAGATAATAGAGAACGGCAAATGTTAGCAATCCACTTATTACGAGGATAAAGTAAAAGAATCTTTTTCTGTTAAAAAAAAGAATACCGCCTGTTAAAAAGAGCAGGAGCGCTACTAAAAAAATCTCTACAACAAATACAAAACCAGAAATGGATCCCGGCTTCCACCTGGAAGAGGCCCATTTAATCAATGAGGGGAGGTATGGTGTTGCAACCAGGATAATGAGCAAGTACCCATAGACAGCAATCCATTTACGATTGAAATAATGAAGGGTAAAATATTTCACCGACAAAACAAGTAATCTTGGGCTACATTTAGCGATTTATGAAACGGGCTATGGGAAAAATAATTTTTATGTATCCTGGTCGATGCCATAAGACAGGAAAGTTTTTATAGGTAAAATCATTCAATCATAATAGTAAGGTGACTCATATTCACACCCAGGGACTGACATTCGACTTGCAAGGAATCCCTCAATGCCTTATCTATATTTCGAAATGAGATAACAACCTCTGAAATCTGGTTGTTATGAACAATTTCACTTAACCGATTTTTTCCTCCGAAAACCTTATATCCCATAAACTTACGTTTTTGCTTCCGAATATCATCATCGATAAATCCCACCAGGTCCAGTCCTAAGTTCTTATTCCGTTCGATCTCCTGCATAACGAGTTGACCGCCTGCACCGGCGCCATAAATAAGTGTCCTTTTTCCTCCCTTCATAGAATTCTTCGGAGTAGCTTCATCAATCAGACGATACGAGAAACGTGATGCTGTTACAAGTGCCATCAAAATCATCCAATAAATAATAAAGATGGTGCGGGAAAACCCCATAAAACGATAAATACCTAAATTAACCAGCACAGATAACACCGTGCCAATAGTAACAGCCTTGCCATAGGTAATAACATCTCTTATTCCTACATACCGCCATATACCTCGATAAACCCCTAAAAGAAAAAAACTAAAAAGCTGGCATGCAACTACAATAGGTAAGGATTTGAGAAAAATGGGAAAATTTTCGCCATAGGCAGTGCCCTCAAATCGGATCAAGTAGGAGGACCAATAGGCGAGAGGGATCAAAATAAGGTCTAAGAGTACCTCAAACACCCTTTTTTTATAGGTCAATTCAAAAATAATGGGGGTGAATTTGCCCTTTTTGACTTCAGAAACTATGGATTCTTCTGGATAGACCTTGACCCTTGCCAGGTTTATCCAGAAAAAGATAATAAAAAGGATGTAGATCATGATAAGGACCAGACTAACACCAAGGGTTAAACGAGTAATGATTATAGCCAATAACCCTGAAACAACTGCAAAGCTGTAAAGGATCAATACAGCGTTTCTCTCAGAAAAGCCGATAGCCACCATCCTGTGAGAGGAGTGATCCTGGCCCCCTATGGAAATAGAACGACCAGAAAGCTTGCGCATCAGGCTAACAAAGGTGGTATCAAGAATAGGGATGAACAGGATCAGGATGGGAATAGCCAACACAAAGACGAGATGATGAGATTGGGTGCCAACCAACACCCCGGAAGCCTGGGTAGCTAACCCAGCTAAAAGAAATCCAATGAGTAGACTACCTGAATCTCCCATAAATATTGAAGCGGGATGGAAATTGTAGATTAAAAATCCCCCTAAAGAGCCAAGAAATGCTGATAAGAAAAGAGCAGCTGGAAATATATTCTGAAATCCAGAGAAAACCTGAGATAAAAATAGAAAAATGCCTGCTAATAAGGCAATACCTGCTGATAGTCCATCCATATTATCTAAAAGATTAAAGGCATTAGTAATCCCTACAATCCAGAATATGCTAATCATAAGATTAGCAGTCATTGACTCAAACCAATTTATCTGGAAGCCAAAAATGACCAAAACAGAAGCAATGATGACCTGACCCACCAGTTTGTGCTGGGGGTTGATCTCAAAAAGGTCATCAATCAGACCCAAAACAAAGATAGCCGTGCCACCCAAGGCAAGCGGCAAGAGGGGCTTTACAGAGCTATAAAACCCAAATACCAGGGAAGCCAGCTGCCAGACCACCATCAAGGCCAAAAAGATACTCACACCTCCCAAAAGGGAGGTAGGTTTTTTGTGCCATCTGTCATCCCTTGCTTGGGCTACAAGATTTTTTTTCACCGCCAGATGCCTGATGAGTGGAGTGAAAAACAGGGAGAGCAAAAAGGATGCTAAGAAGGTAGAGGCATATGCAACAAATGGATTCATTTTTTATAATAATCAATTACGCTCTGAATAATACCCTTAAGGTCAGTCTTAGGCTTAAAATGCACAAGACCCTTAAGCCTGGTAATATCCGGACAACGCCTCTGCATATCCTCATATCCAGGACCATAGGCCTTTTCATAGGATATGTATTCTATCTCAGATGAGCTTCCTGCCATGTTTTTAATCATCTGGGCGAGATCTTTAATAGTCACCTCTTCTTCGTTGCCTACATTAAAAATCTGCCCTACAGCCTGGGGCTCGGCCATAAGCTTGATAAGCACATCAACGACATCAGCAATATAGGTAAAACTTCTGGACTGGAAACCATCACCATAAACTGTAATAGGTTTATTGATAAGGGATTTTTGAACAAAGTTGGGTATCACCATCCCATATTGCCCAGTCTGCCTGGGACCAACTGTATTGAAAAGACGGGCAATAATGACTGGAAGTTTCTTTTCCTCATAGTATGCAAGAGCAAGGAATTCATCCAATGCCTTAGAACAGGCATAGGCCCAGCGTCTCTTCGTGGTGGAACCCATAAGGCGATCAGTATCTTCTAAAAGAAATTGAGTTTTCTCACCATCCATAATTTTACCATACACCTCGCTGCTTGAGGCGATAAGAACCTTTTTTTTATATCGGTTTGCCAACATAAGAACCATTTCGGTTCCTTTTACATTTGTCTCAAGGGTCTCAACCGGTCGATTCATAATAAGTTTTACACCTACAGCCGCTGCCATATGATAAATTTGGTCACACTTAAAGACCAGCTCATTCATAACGGCCTCGTTAAGGATCGTATCCGCAACCAGGTGAAATTTCTTATTGTCCTGGTGTTGTTCGACATTCGCTAGACTCCCAGTGGAGAGATCATCTACAATAAAAACCTCATCCCCATTCTCCAGAAGACTATCTACCAAATGAGAACCTATAAAGCCTGCGCCACCTGTAATAAGTATCTTCATTATTGTACCTTCCTAAAATGGAAAGTTAATACAAAATATAGAAAATGATTTAGTTTTTAAATCTTTACCATCATAAGGATCTAAATCGTCAATCCCATATCACATGTGAGCAATAAAAAGTCAAGTTTTCACTGTCTTATGTGATCCAACGTTCTTGCCACATTTCCCACATCAAAAGAGACCACAGCCGATATTGATGGTTAAAATCACCAGAAAGGTGTTCTTTTATCTTAGTTTCGACAAATTTATGATCAAATAGGCCCTCTTTTTTTAGCTGTTCAGGAGAAAGATAATCCAAAAGAAGGGGTTTTAAATCAGAGCGAAACCAACTATCAATAGGAATACCAAATCCCATCTTTGGCCTTTCAAATAACTGGCGAGGTAAATACTGGGCCAAGAATTTCTTGAGTAAATATTTTCCAGTGCCATTTCTATACTTTAAATATTCCGGTAAAGATGAGGTGTATTCAAGAATTCTTCTATCTAAAAGCGGCACCCTTACTTCCAAGCTAACAGCCATACTTGCACGATCAACCTTTGTCAACATTGCATCAGGGAGATAGGTCTTTTGATCCACTCTCATCATCCGAGAAAGAAGGGGCCAATGCTCTGTCTTTTTAAAAATCTCTTCGTAAATTCCCTTTGGTAATTTCTGTCCAGTTAGTCGAATCAGATCCTCTTCAGGCCATAAAGAAATGGTCATCCTGTAAATTTCCTCTATCTCTGTCTTATCCAATAGGCTAATCAATTTTTGCCATTTGTCAGGGAAATTGGATACCTTAAATCGTTGGGGAAGAAATTCACGCACAGGTAAATAGCACCGTTCCACCCACTTAGATGGTATACCTTTTAAAACTAATGCCATGGACCTTTTAATAGGTCTAGGTAAGGCTTGAAATCCTGCCGCCATAGATCGAGTCGACCAGTAACGCACATACCCGGAAAATTGTTCATCTCCACCATCTCCAGAAAGGGCAGCAGTTACCTGGGAGCGGGCAAGATAACAGACCAAATAGGTAGGTATGGCAGAGGAATCAGCAAAAGGTTCATCATAGATCTCAGGCAAATGAGGAATAACATCCAGAGCATCTTTGGGGGTAACGTAAAATTCAGTGTGATCTGTACCTAAATATTTAGCCACCTTTGATGCCCATGGAGCCTCATTGTAAGCCTGCTCCTTGAAACCCATACTGAATGTCCGAACAGGGGATGTGCTAAGCTTTTGCATTAAAGCTACCACAATCGAGGAATCTATCCCGCCGCTGAGTAAGGCACCAAGTGGCACATCACTAATCATATAATCTGATATCACTGTGCTAAGCAGTTCATCTAGCTCTGCCACACCCTTTTCTTCAGGATAGCTTGATGTCTTTGGATAAGTAACCATATCCGGAAGATTATAAAAGGGTTCTGAAATCAGATTATCCCCATTATAAACCATGTAATATCCAGGAGTAAGTTTATAGGTGTTCTTGAAAATGGTTTTTGGTGTTGGAATATATTGATAATGAAGGAAGAGAGGGATGGCTTCAGGATCGATATCTCTCTTAAACGATTTGAATGCCATAAGTGCCTTGAGCTCAGAGGCAAAAACAAGTGTTCCCTGGCTGAAGTGATAATAGAGGGGTTTGACGCCTATGGGGTCTCTGGCTAAAATCAACTCATTTGTTCGGCCATCCCAGATGGCAAGTGCAAACATCCCTGTTAACTTAGAAAAGCTATCAATCCCCCACTCAAGATAGGATTTGAGAATTACTTCGGTATCCGAATTGCCCTTAAAATGGTAATGTTTTTGTTGTAATATATGTCGCAACTGTCTAAAATTATATACTTCTCCGCTATAGGTAATCCACACCTTCCCATCTTCGCTTTCCATGGGCTGGTGGGCTTTACTGGAAAGATCGATAATAGCAAGTCTTGTGTGCCCTAGTCCTATCCCCCTTTTTTCAAGAAAAAAAAGACCCGAATCATCCGGGCCCCGGTAAGTAAGGCTTGATACCGCAAGGGGAAGACATTCCTTTAATTGAACGAAATCCTTTTCTGATCTAAATCCGATTATGCCGCACATAGCTCCACATCTCTGCAATCAACCTTTGTATTTATGTATCCGATTCTTTTCCTTCATATAATTTTATGTGCTCCCGCACCATTCTTTCAATAGTAAATTTTTTTTTAACTCTCGCCCTGCCCTGTTTTCCCCAAGATCTTGCTTTCCGTGGATCTTGCAGCAGATCGATAATTTTTTCAGCCATAACGGCTGGTCTTCTAGGAGGTACTAGCCATCCTGTAACACCATCTACAACTGCTTCGGAATTTCCACCTACGTTTGTAGCAACTATTGGAAGGCCCGCAGCCATGGATTCCAAAATAACATTAGAAAACCCTTCTTCATGGGATGGCAGTACAGAGAGATCACTGGCTGCCATCAGGCAGGGAATATCGTGGCGCAGACTAAGAAATTGCACTCTGCCAGCTATGCCTAACTCAATTACCATTTTCTTCAGATCTTTCCCTATCCCACGATCTTCTCCTACCAATAAAAAAACTGTTTGAGGAATTTTTTTTAAAACTTTCTGAGCAGCCTCAAGTAGATCCTTATGGCCTTTATAAGGAATAAGGTTTGCAACAACAATAATGATATTCTCCATGGGTTTAATTCCAAATTGCTTCCTTGTCTTTTCCCTGAAAGATCCTCTGGAATCAAAGACATTTGACTCTACCCCATTATAGATAAGGACTAATTTTTTCGGATTTATAGTATCACGATGAACTGTATCCTCCCACACGGCCATGGAATTTACCGTTACCCTATGGCTCAACCAGTTAGCCAAAAGATCAAATGGCCTTAATACAATGTATCGTTCTTGATGTTTTCCTAGTGCACGTCGGCTGGTAACTACCAGGGGAACTTTAGCTATCCGGCCTGCTAGAGCGCCCATGAATGTGACCATAGGCAAAGAGGAATGCACAACTATGGGTTTCAAGCGAATCACTGTCAGTAAAAGTTTCCATTCAGCACAGATAAGCTTCCAGGGAGCCTTGATCAAATCCCCTTTTTTAAGGTCTCCATCATATATAGATACACCAAATTCTTGCAGATATCCTCTAAGGGGGCCCACCTTTTGCAAGACAAAGATATGACAGAAAAACCTACGATTATGAAGGTGCTTAATAAGAGCAGTCATTTGGCACTCGGCACCGCCGATATCGAGAGAACCAATGACAAAAAGGATATTCCTATTTTGTCTACGAGGACTGGCCATGTTATTGAACTTGAGCTTGTGGAGGTTTTCTTACTTCAAAGTATATATTCGGTTCAGCAATTGCCGAACCGTATTTTGCCAAAACGATCCTGATAAGGCTTTTAATCTTTCCAGCTGCTGAACGGCCTCGAAATGTAACAAAAGCGGTTTTTTTCAACTTCACAATCTCAAAAAGACCGGATAACTCATTCTGAATGGTCTTTATGTCAAACGATTGTCTATGACCCCATCTATGAAAGACCTCCCCGCACTTGGGACATACAACCTGATTTAAAAGCAGGTTCTCACAATAAGGAACGGTCCCTAAAAACCACCCTCCTTGTACCATAACCCGAAATACCTCCATAACAGCCTTCCTGCATAATTCATCATTCAGGTGCTCCAGTATTTCAGAAGCAACAACGAAATCAAAACTCTCATCGTCAAATGGCATCCGCTCAATATATCCTACCTGCCCCTTGATGCCCTTCTCGTTAAGCTTTTTGATGGTATCAGTGTCTGGATCAAGGGAATAACTATCCCAGCCATGCCTTCTGGCAGTTTCCTCCAGGTATCCATCTCCAGCCCCGATATTGAGCACACGTGGAATC
>JAWOBA010000025.1:0-19960 GCA_046498285.1 Desulfatiglandales bacterium
CTTCAACACACCACCATGGGATAGATGTTGCTGCACCGCTTAATACAAAGGTTGTTGCAGTGCATGATGGAGTGGTTAAGTATATGGCTTGGAATGGCGGGTATGGTAAGACAATTAGGATTGAACATAACCTTAATGGTCAGACTTATACTACTCAATATGCCCACTTAAATAAATATAAGAAAGGATTAAAAAGGGGAGATATAGTAATGAGAGGGGAAGTAATCGGGTATGTGGGAAGCACTGGTGTTTCTACAGGGAACCATCTTGATTTTGAGGTTAGGTCTTTGCATGAAAGTTCAGATATTGACCCATACCTTGACCCGGTAGCTTTTTTTTCTAGTGATTTAGATATAAAGATGAGCCCGCCTCGATGAATGATATTTTTCTTGTGCCCACAGCTTTTGTCTCCCAATTATAGGATGCATAATTTAACGGGCGCACAGGGCATCTTTGGCGAAGGCGAGTAAAGTCAATGTCCTCAAGATTTGCTGAACTCGGCCGCAGCCTTTTTGTAGGCGTTTCCCAAATCCTCCATGGCCGCATCGATACCTGATTTTATCTGCTCCCACGCATTTCCGCTGGAAGAACTGAGCTCCTTCAACTTTTCAGCCACCTCATCCTGTTTTTGACGCAATGCCGTCAGCTGTTGTTCAGCTTTCGCCTTTGCATCCCCACCCAGCTTTTCCGCCTTTGCCTGCAGTTGATCAATTTCCTTCTTGTATTCAGCGAGTTTGGTTTCCGTCTGTTCCTGAAAGGCCTGCATCTGCTCATGGGTGTAGGCCTTGGTTGCATCATAAGCTTCCTTGGCCTCCTTCTTGACATCTTCCTTGGACACGCTTGCGGGCTTGCTCTGGTCTTGTTCCTTCTCACCGCAACCCGGCAAGGCCCCCAGGGCCAGCAGCAGCATTATTGCCAATAACCCCCTTGCCAACATGACGCTTTTCATTTGAAAAACCTCCTTTTCAGTTATTCTTGCTCTGTCCTGTTATCATTATGGTGTAATAACCGTATTTACAATTGAAAGAAAATAAGGAATGAGAAATATTCAGGCCTTATCTATTTGGGCGGCGGCTTGATCAGATCCTTAGCACCTTTGATTGAAGTTGTCAGGGCATCCCTTCAATGAAAGCTAAATTTTTTTGCGCTCATTTGCACCCTATATGCACCCTACCCTATTTTTAGGCACAAGAAAAGGACTTCCAAAAAGCAGGAAATCTTTAACAGGCTTGGTGGAGCTGAGGGGGCTCGAACCCCTGACCTCATGACTGCCAGTCATGTGCTCTCCCATCTGAGCTACAGCCCCATGTAATAAAATATAGGTAACAGATAATAGCTTCTCTGTCAACAGGTAATTGTCCTGGAAAAACAAGGTTTTTATTCAAGTCCAAAGTTCCAGGGTTCACAGTTCAAGCCCGCCCTGCCTGCCCTGGCGCAATTTGCCTGAAATATTCTATTGTTCCTGCGATAGGTCAGAAGCTGTGTCTGTATAGATCATGCTTAAAACCAGGTCTGGGATAGGGGTTAGAGAGATAAAACGCTGTCGAATCATCAATCTAAAGTATTTGCTTTCAATTTGAAGAGAAATGAGGAGTTCATCTGCTTCTTGCCATAAGCCACGCCATATTGTGAGACCTTTGCATAACCCCTATTGATCTAAAGACAATGGGCTTTTTTTCAGTTCCCTCCGGGGCGTAGGCCCTCCCTTCCGGGACGGAGTCTCCTCCAGGACGGAGTCGGGCCGGAGGCCGAAACTCTCGGGCTGGTCTTTTCAGCACCCTTCTCTCCGAGCGGGAGGCTCTACCTTCCGGGACGGAGGCCCCTCCAGGACGGAGTCGAGCCGGAGGCCACCAGTCACTTCAAAAAGTCCATCGTCTTTTTGAGAATGGTGAAAATCGCCAGGTTTTTCAAAGGCCTCATTGCATCGATGTCAACCGTGAACGTTGAACCGTGAACCCGACACCCTACGAAATTATACCCTGAGTTTAATAAAGCACATCATTCATGCTTCCACTTCTGAAACCAGAAAGATCAAGGGCAGTATATGTAACACCAAGTTCCTTAAACGCTTTTACCACCTTGTCTCTAATAGGTAATTCTGCCAGCCTCCCGATCTCGTTTTTTGAAACCTCGATCCTGGCAATAGGTGGATGGTAACGCATTCTTACTTCTTTAAAACCAAGTTGATGCAACAAGGCTTCTCCCTTTTCTATAATAGAGAGGATGTCTTCATTTATATAGGTGCCATAGGCTATACGTGAGGCCAGGCAGGCAGAAGACGGCATATTCCATATTTCCATGTTTCTTTTTTTCGCCTCTTGCCGTATATCATTTTTATCTAAGCCAGCCTCGATGAAGGGCGATTGTATCCCTGATTTTTGCGCTAGATCCAAACCTGGCCGATATTCCTTTATATCATCAATATTATTGCCATCAGCTATATGCTTAATACCTCGTTTGTTACTCTCTTTTTTTAACTCTTCAATCATCTTCATTTTACAGAAATGACACCGCATTTTGTCATTCTTGGAAAAATCGCTTTCAGCAAGTATATCAAATTTGATTTTTATATGATCTATCTTTAACTTCTTGGCAATATTCTCTGCACTTATGAGATCATTTCTTGAAAAGATTGGGGAGGTAAAGGTAATGGCCTTTACCTTCTCTTTGAGAGTTTCGGAGGCTATGTGAAGGAGAAGGGCGCTATCAACACCGCCTGAAAGGGAAATCAGAACGGATCCCATAGAATCCAAAAGATGTTTTAATTTCCTCGTTTTCGTCACTGATGTGAACATCGTAAGCGTTCAATAGTTCAATACCCTGAACCCAAGAACCCTGAATCCGAGAACGATTACAGTCACTATATATCCTTGAGAAGGTGCTGAGGGTGGCCAAGATAGAATTTTCCTTTCTGAATCCATTCTTTGAGGATATCTGCAATCTCTTGAGCCCTTACATAAGAGGAAAGTGGCACAGCCTGGATAGTCTGGCCATGCCATGTTATCGTTCCACTCTTTAATTCTGCATAACTTACCTGGCCTATGCTTTCAGGGTTTCCCCTGGGGTAGTCTTTTCCATAATCAATGATTTGGGTGAAGATATCCTTATCAGAGACACCGGCATATCTTGCTATATCCTCGTTCAGGATTGGTATTGGGATACCTATACCCACAGCCAGAGAACATCCATAACCAAGTATGCTTAGCCCTGCTAACCAGCGGGGCTTCATCGCTTTTAAATCACCCATTACCATCAATGTTGCGCCCGGCTCTAAAGGAACCCCATTGTTACCTCTTGGAACTGATAGATTGTGCTGAGTTCCAGCCCAGGTTATGTATCCCTGGGCACCCCCAAGGAAAATCCTGGTTCCCAAACCAATTGTCAGACAGTAGGGATCATTAATGAGCGGACTAAGCTGCCCTGCTGTCGCATAGTTGACATTGCCGGCCTTTGGTCTTAAAACACCCATGTAGGTATAGATAGTATTATCTGTTAAGTTTATAGCACAGTGATAGTTCTGGTTAGCATTCCTGGGATTAACCAGAATAGCATTTGGAAGCTCTGACAATCTTATTTGTTTTTTTATTTCTCGTTTGGGATAACAATCTGTTGTATATGCCTTGGCAACCAGCTGAACTCTTTTGCCAGAGACCAGGTCATGTATGACATGTCCACCACCATATTTGAATTGACCGGGATGAATTTTATTTAATGGATCATCTATCGTTGGTTCTGTAGCGCCTATATATATATCTACAGCGGCAAGGCCAGCATATGCCGGAACGTCATTAAGGGTAACCTGAGATGCCTTGATAGGTGGTTTGCTATGGCCAAAATTAAGAAATGCCCCTGATGAGCACATAGGAGAAAAGGTTCCAGTTGTCACCACATCAATATCTCTGGCAGCTTTCTCTGGTCCATTTTCTTTGACTATGCCTATCATCTCTTCAGCAGTGACAACTACCACCTGGCCTTCTTTTATCCGCCTATTTATTTCATCAATTGTCTTTTTGATCTTATGCTTAGCCATACCATAACCCTACAAAATTGTGGCTACTATATGAAAATCTATTTCTTTTTACAAGAAAATAAAATTGTCAATCATAAAAGGATAAAGGGATTCTTGACTTTATTGTTTCTTTGGATAACAATAAGCCATTATTTATGGAGCTTATTCTATGATTTCCCAGAAAGCAGGGATAAAGGTTTTTTTCCAAGTGAATTCTAATCGATTTCAGAAGGGAAATCATAGCCAATGGAAAAAGAGGTAGCAGATATGTTTAAATCATCCCCTGGCCTCAGCCATGGTCATCCGAACAGCGTAAAGATAGGAGACGTGAAGATTGGGGAAGATGGTCCTCTCTTTTTGATATCTGGTCCATGTGTAATAGAAAATGAAGAAACAACCTTTAAGGTTGCGTATTTTTTAAAAGGCATAGCTCAAAGCTTGAACATACCAGTAATCTTCAAGAGTTCATATGATAAGGCCAATCGAACATCGATCGCCTCTTTTAGGGGCCCCGGGTTAACGAGAGGGTTAGAGATTCTTAGAGAGGTAAAGGCTGCCACAGGGCTACCAATTTTATCAGACATACATCAAGTCAGTGAAATCGAAAAAGCAGCAGAGATATTGGACATTATTCAGATTCCTGCATTTCTATCCCGACAGACAGACTTAATTGTAGAGGCATCCAAAACTCACTTACCTATCAATATTAAAAAAGGGCAATTCCTGTCTCCTTGGGATATGGAGCAGGTTGTTTTAAAGGCTGCTTCAGGGGGTAATAACAATATTTTATTGACTGAAAGGGGTACATGCTTTGGCTACAATAGCCTTATAACAGACATGAGATCTATTTCTGTTATGAAAACGTTTGGATATCCAGTTATATTTGATGGCACTCATAGTGTACAGTTGCCTGGGGGCAGAGGTACGTCCTCTGGTGGTCAGAGAGAGTTTGTTGCTCCTCTTTCAAAGGCTGCCATAGCTGCTGGTGCTGACGGAATTTTTCTGGAGATCCATCCAGATCCTGATTCAGCGCTTTCTGATGGTCCAAATTCCCTTGCATTCGAGCATCTTGAATCTCTGCTTATGGTTTTGAAGAAAATATATCAGATAGTTAGAGAAAAACCAACAGAAGCCCATCCTCGTAAATAGTGATCTTATTAGCCTGTCAGGTCTTATAAACCTATGGGGCCAATGTTGGAACTGAAAAATTATGTAATAGGCATGTAACCTGGTATAATGCATGAAAAAAGTCCCTGTAGTAGCATGGCCCGTAATAGGGGGTTTTTTACTTTTAATAATAGTTGGCGTTTTTCTCTTTAAAATACCACGGCTAGGTAAGATTCCCTCAAAAACATCCGACTTAATACCCGGAGAATCCCTTAAAATCTCCGATATCAACTATAGCCAGGATTATAGCAATGGTGAAGGGAAATGGAATCTCAAGGCAAAAGAGGGGCATTTTTATGACAATAATCAAATTCTTGAGTTAACGGATGTCTTTTTAAAATTAGACACTGGTAACAAAAACTTTTATACTATAAAAGGAAATAAAGGCCATTATTGGAGAGAAAGCGGCAAAATTGTTCTCAAAGGAAATGTGCTAGGCAGATCTGCTACCGGCTACCAAATTGAAACAAGCCTTTTGACTTTCAGGCAAAAAGACAATGAAGTGGAAACTGATGACCCTATACAAATAATCGGCCCTTTCTTTAGGATCAAGGGAACCGGGCTTTATATTGATCTCATTAAAAACAAATTTACGGTCAAAAAAGATGTTTGCACAACCATTATTGGGGAGGAGTTTTTTCAATGATGAAAATACGTTCAATTGTTTCTTTCAACATATTCACTTTCATTATATTCGTCCTATTTTCTCAGATGATCGCCTTTTCTCAGGAAAGCAAGGAGTCCAACCAGACTTCCACGGAAAACCCTATTGTTATTTACTCAGACACCCTTGAGCTTGATCAAGAAAAAAAAGAAGTTATATTTAAAGGTAATGTAAAGGCAAACACAAATGATATGGTAATAGATTGCCAAACAATGCTTGTATACTATCATGGCAGCCCAATGGATGAAAAAGCGAATATAGAATCAAGCAGGATAGATAAAATTGTCGCCTTAGGGGATGTTATTATTAATCGTCACGATGGTAGTATGGCTCGAGCAGAAAAGGCAATTTTTTATCAGAATGAGCAAAAGGTTGTTCTTACAGAAAATCCATTGGTTCAACAAGGTGCAGATTTTGTTGAAGGGAAACAAATAACTATATTTTTGAATGAAAATCGAAGTATTGTGGAGGGGAATGGAAAGAAAAGGGTTAAAGCTACTATTTTTCCCAAGGAGGAAAAAGGGGAGAAATGAAAGAAAATAATGGCAGGAGTTCTTTGCAGGTAAAGAATCTTGTAAAATCTTACGGGAGGAGGGCAGTAGTCAATAAGGTTAATTTAGCGGTCAACAGAGGGCAAATTGTTGGACTTCTCGGACCGAATGGTGCTGGTAAGACGACCACTTTTTATATGATAGTGGGCTTAATTAAGGCTAAGGAAGGCCAAATATTTTTGGAAGGAAAAGACATTACTCATGAGCCAATGTATATAAGGGCACGGCAAGGTGTTAACTATTTGTCCCAGGAACCGTCAGTATTCAGAAAACTTACCGTGGAAGAAAATCTTTTAGCTATTATGGAGGTTATAGACGTACCAGTCCAGGAAAGACAATCCTTGCTTCAGTCTCTATTATCTGAATTGAACATAGGCCACTTGGCCAAACAAAAGGCCTATTCTCTCTCTGGCGGCGAGAGAAGGAGGCTTGAAATTACAAGGTCTATGATTACTCACCCCAAATTTATTTTACTTGATGAACCATTTGCGGGCATTGACCCTATGGCTATTAATGATATCAAGCAAATTGTTAAAGGGCTTAAGGAAAAAAATCTGGGGATATTGATATCAGACCATAATGTAAGAGAAACACTGGATGTCTGTGATCTTGCTTACATTATAAATAACGGAGAGATTATCGATTCAGGCATGCCCAAAAAAATTGCTGCTAGTGGGATAGTTCGGTCTGTTTATTTAGGAGAAGATTTCAATTTGTAGATGTATGGTTTATGAATTTCCCTTAGTACCAAAGGTGCGCACCCATTATAAAATGGGAACAGACAACAAATAACCCCGGCGCTTTACTTCAGGGTTACACATGAAAGAAACTCCCTGCTGAACATGGACATGTCTTTTTTTTACTCTGCCCTGGCATGGTTCAGGGAAATAGGCGCTTGTAAATGGCGCACACAGGCTGGCTCCTCAGTGCTGAGGTTTATATGGGGAGGTACATCGGTTTAAAATGGCCGTGTACAGGGCCTTGTTATGAGGGCAAGGCAAAAAAGACATGCTCATACTCTTTTCTCTGCCGAGTTTCGTAAGAGGTTGGCAGGTTCACGGTTCAAGGGTTCCCGATAAAATCGGGCTTGGCGGCTTTACCTTAGCACTGGCCCCGCCAGCCGTCTGTCGGGCAAGTATGTTCATATTTTCTAACCCTGACTTTAGACCTGAGTGGTACTGTAAAAATTTAAATAGTTTATAACATATCTTTTATCAGCGCAAATTCGCCTGATCCAATTCTATCGGAACAGGCGGGTCCGTAGCCAAATTAATTTGCCTATTTATTATGGTACTTGAACTTAAACAATCAGTTAAGATGAGTCAGCGGCTTGTAATGACCCCGCAATTACAGCAAGCCATCAAATTCTTACAGCTTTCGAGACTGGAACTCTGTCAGACAATAAATCAAGAAGTGGAAATCAATCCATTATTGGAGGAAATACCTAGCGATGAAGTACAAGAAAAATTGCAGGAAGAGGAAAAGAAAGAGGAACCTGCTAAAAAGGATGAAATTTCCCCACCAGAGGTAACCATAAAAGAAACATTAAGGGAAGATTTTGACTGGGATGCTTATATTTCAGAATATAATACAGCATGGGTAAGCTCGCCACATGAAAGCAGAGAAGACACACCGTCATTTGAAAACTTTATTTCTCCTAAAACAAATCTCTACTCCCATCTTATGTGGCAACTACAGGTTGGCAATCTTGATGAAGGACAAAGAGAGATTGGGGAATACATTATTGGTAATATAGATTCCAATGGATACCTTAAGGCCTCAGTTGATAATATTATTAAGTTCACTCATAAATCAAGGAAAGAGGTATTAAACGTACTGGATGTTATTCACGAGTTTGACCCTGTTGGTGTCGGGGCAAGAGATAACAGGGAGTGTCTCTTGATCCAGCTCCACTTTCAGGGCCTGGATGGGAGCATTGCAGAAAAGATAGTGACTAACCACATGAAGGATTTGGAGAAAAAAAGATATCATCATATTGCTAAGAGTCTGGATGTTTCCTTAGAGGAGGTTTTAAAAGCTGTTTCTTGTATAGCCTCTTTAGAGCCTAAACCAGGCCGCTTCTACAACGATGAAGAAACCATGTATGTAACTCCCGATGTTTATGTCTATAAAATAGGGGATGAGTTTGTTATTCTCTTGAATGAGGATGGTCTTCCAAAATTAAGAATCAGTTCTTTTTATAAAGAGATCCTTGCAAGGCAAGATAACACATCCAATGATGCAAGAGAATACATCCGTGATAAACTAAAAAGCGCTTCCTGGCTCATTAAAAGCATAAATCAAAGACAAAAAACTATCTATAAAGTTTCAGAGAGCATTCTAAAATTCCAAAGGGATTTTTTTGAATTTGGTGCTTCGAATTTAAAACCAATGGTTTTGAGGGATGTGGCGGAAGATATACAAATGCATGAATCCACGGTGAGCAGGGTCATGAATAACAAATATATGTATACCCCATTTGGAATTTTCGTGCTAAAATATTTCTTGAATAGTACTATACAATCAGTTGATGGAGTGGATAAAATTGGCTCTTTACGCGTTAAGGAAAACCTTAAAAAAATAATAAGAGAGGAAGATAAGTCCAAGCCTTTTAGCGACCAAGAAATAGTAAACATTTTAGCTCGCTCAAATATCAATATAGCGCGGAGGACTGTGGCCAAGTATAGGGAGATGCTTAAAATTCTTCCATCGAATCAAAGGAAGAATTCTTACAGATAGCGAAAACCTGCCTCAAACCTGCACAATTCAAATATTTCTTTATAGGACAACTGAGCAAGTTTGGTGCTATAGGGTTACTCGGTTACATTCCTGATACATTATCAGCAGCCCCATTTTGAGCCTCCCCTGCCCTTCCCGATTAACTAGTAAGGGAGACCTTGCGAACAAATGGTAAGATCTTGGGTTATGAAGACCTGAACTAACAACGAGGTTTGACTTTGAATCATTTTTTTGGTAATTATCCATTTTCTTTAAGGAGGACAGAATGGACATATCTTTTACTTTTCGGCATATGGAACCATCAACAGAATTGAGATCGTATGTTGAAGAAAAGGTCTATAAAGTAAAGAAGTACTGTGATACACCTGTTGAGGCCCATGTTGTGCTATCAATAGAGAAATTTCGACATATTGCTGACATGACCCTATCTCTTGACAGAAACAAAATTAAGGCTATAGATGAAAGTGATGACATGTATTCCTCTATAGATCAGGTAATGGATAAGATTGAAGAGCAGGTCAGAAGGTTAATGTCTCGAAAAAAGGATTACAGACCGGAAAATAAAGATAGCGATTATTTAAGCAGTGATATAGACACTCAAGAAGGACAAGCAGAATCAGGGCCTGCGATCATAAAAACAGAGATAGAGGACATTAAACCCATGGATATAAATGAGGCGGCAATGCAAATAGATATGTCAAAAAAGAATTTTCTTGTGTTTACTAATTCTAAATCAAATAGTATTAACATTATTTATAAACGAAATGATGGAAATTTAGGTCTCATTGAGACAGCTCCCAAATAGTTATTGGCAAGGAAAAAAGGATGAAACTTTCTGAAATATTTAAACCACAGCTAATTATTTCCGATTTAAAGGCTCAGGATAAGAAGGGCGTTCTGGAAGAACTTTCACAGGTTATAACTGAACAAAATCCATCTTTAAACAAGAGATCTGTTCTTCAGGTTCTTTTAGAAAGAGAAAGGCTGGGCAGTACTGGAATAGGTGACGGGATTGCTTTACCTCATGGTAAATTACCAGAGTTGAGTACTCTCTTAATCTCTTTTGGAAGAAGTATTCATGGCCTGGATTTTGATTCCATAGATGAACAACCTGCATATCTTTTCTTTCTTTTGCTTGCACCTGAAAACTCAGCTGGCATGCACCTAACGGCCCTGGCCAAAATATCAAAAATGTTAAAAGATGGTAATTTTAGACAGCGATTGATGAGGGCAAAATCGGGGAAAGAAATTTATAAGGTTATAACAGATATGGATAAAGAACTTTAATTTTTTCAAATGATTGGCTTACTTATAATAACTCATTCGCAATTGGCAAGAGAACTCCTTAATGCAGCTAGGTTTATAGTAGGCTCTATAGAGGCAGCAGGGTTTATTTCTATTGACACAGCAAAGGACAGTAAGAAATTAAGAAATGCAATCAAGCAAAAATTAGACTCTCTCGATCAAGGAAATGGTGTGTTAGTTCTGGTAGACATGTTTGGGGGCACGCCGTCAAATTTAGCCCTGTCTTTTCTTCAAAAAGATAAGGTAGAGGTATTAACAGGGGTAAATTTGCCAATGGTATTGGCTATTGCCCATAATAGGAAAGAGAAAAGTCTTGCAGAAGTGGCGGATATAGCAAAAAGCGCGGGACAAAGAAGTGTTTCCCTGGCAAGTGAATTATTAACACCACAAGAAAATTGAGTATTTTGATTTTGACTATTCAACTACTAAACCCCATAACGATATAATCAGGAGGTAGTCATGGCAGTAAAGGTTGGGATTAATGGTTTCGGGCGTATAGGTAGAATGGTATTTAGGGCAGCATATACAAGGGATGATATTGAATTTTTAGCATTCAATGATCTTACAGACCCTCATACCCTTGCTCATCTTCTTAAATATGATTCAGTGCATGGGATACTTAAGGCTAATATTGAAGATGAGGAAAACGCTATTGTAGTTAATGGAAAAAGGATACAAGTTATCTCGGAAAAAGACCCGGGGAAACTTCCCTGGAAAGATCTTGGCGTGGATGTCGTTTTGGAATCCACCGGCCTTTTTAGAGACCGATCCAAGGCATCTAAACATTTAGATGCAGGGGCAAAAAAGGTGATCATTTCAGCACCAGCCCCGGATCCGGATGTCACTCTGGTGATCGGAGTCAACGAGAATCAGTACGATCCCAAAAATCATTCTATCATCTCAAATGCATCATGTACCACAAATAGCCTAGCCCCAGTGTGTAAAGTTTTATTAGATACGTTTGGCATTAAGAAAGGGCTTATGACAACTATACATTCATACACAACCGATCAAAGACTGCTTGATTTTCCCCATAGCGATCTCAGAAGGGCCAGGGCAGCAGCTGTTTCTATGATCCCAACAACCACGGGAGCGGCAAAGGCAGTTTCACTGGTTATTCCTGAACTTGAAGGTAAGATGAACGGAATGGCATTAAGGGTTCCTACCCCTAATGTCTCATTAACTGATCTTGTAGCCCAGCTTAATAGACCCGCATCTGCTCAAGAGGTTAATAAGGCCTTTGAAGAGGCCTCTCAGGGCAGCATGAAAGGTATTATTGAGTATTGCACCGAGCCCCTTGTTTCTGCTGATTTTAATGGCATTACTGCTTCTACTGCTGTGGATTCCCTATCTACCATGTCTATTGGTGAAGATATGGTAAAAATACTCGCATGGTATGATAATGAGTTCGGATACGCAAACAGGCTGGTAGACCTTGCTGTTTATATTGCCAAGAGTCTGGATTGATGAGCCATAGCTTGAGAATTTGCTTCTTTGCCGTAGACAAAAGTAGGCCGGTCTGCCAGATGCCGATTTAGAAGCTCGCAACCTTACGAGCTTTGCATAACCTCTATTGATCTAAAGACGATGGACTTTTTGGAAGTGACTGGTGGCTTCCGGCTCGACTCCGTCCTGGAGGGGCCTCCGTCCCGGAAGGTAGAGCCTCCCACTCGGAGAGAAGGGTGCTTTCTTTTCGTAACGTATCAGTGGGCGAGTTTTGCTCTCTCCGCATTGCCTCGTTAAATCGGGATTTTAGGGACATGGTTGACTTCGTTGACGTATTCCCTTTTTTGAACCACAAAGCCGTAAGGTACACAAAGCAAGGACTGCCCCTTAGGGGAAACTATGTATGTCCGGCGTTTAACCCGCCGGACATACAATATTTACTTCGCCTCGCCCCGTTGAATTTTTATCCCGTTAAACCATATCGTTTAACTGGGACCAAAGGACAGCGAAGCGTATTCAACTGGGGTGTTCTTTGCGTCTTCGTGGTTCAAAAAAGGGAATAAGTCAACAAAGTCAACCATGTCCCTGAGATCCCGATTTACCGGGGCAATGCGGATAGAGCAAAATTTATCTCTGGCGGGCTCCCCCATGGATACGTTGCTGAAAAGACCAGCCCGGGAGCCTTGGAACTGAAAAAAAGCCCATCGTCTTTAGATCAATAGGGGTTAAGCAAATGTCTCAAAGCAAGGACTGCCCCTTAGGCGAAACTATGTATGTCCGGCGTTTAACCCGTCGGACATACAATATTTACTTTGTGTTCTTTGCGTCTTCGTGGTTTACCCAGTTCAATCCCGAAGGGCTATTTAACCGGGGTTCAAAAAAAGGAATAAGTCAACGAAGTCAACAATGTCCCTGAGATCCCGATTTATCGGGGCAATGCGGAGTGAGCAAAATTTATCTCTCTGGCGGTCTCCCCCATGGATACGTTGCTGAAAAGACCAGCCCGGGAGCCTTGGCCTCCGGCCCGACTCCGTCCTGGAGGGGACTCCGCCCCGGAAGGGAGGGCCTACGCCCCGGAGGGAGCTGAAAAAAAGTCAATCCTCTTTAGGGAAATATGAGTTCTGTAATAAAGCTCTCAGGTAATCGTTTTAGTTGAAGGCACAACTCGAGTTCTATGAATCGCTTTCTTTTTATCTTTCAAATTCAAACCAACAATGTGCATACAGTCTTATTAGAAGGGAGATTCTTTTGCAATACAAGGCAGTAAAAGGTTTTAAGGATATATTACCTTCTGAGGTAGGTACGTGGAATATGATTGAATCAGAGGCAAAACGTGTATTTGGGCTTTTTGGGTTTAATCAAATTAGAATCCCAATGATAGAAAAGGCGGAGCTGTTTGCACGGGGAATAGGTCAAGACACGGATATCGTTTCAAAAGAGATGTATACATTGAAGGACCGAAAGGGTAATTTTCTAGCCATGCGCCCGGAGGCAACTGCCTCGGTAATGAGGGCGTATTTAGAGCACAAACTTTATAATGTGTATCCGGTGCAGAAGTTATTTACCATTGGTCCAATGTTTCGATATGAAAGGCCACAAAAAGGGAGGAGAAGGCAATTTCATCAGATAAATGTGGAGATTATTGGAGACCCTGGGCCCAGATCGGATAGCGAACTGATATTTATGATTATGTATCTTTTTTCATCCCTTGGGTTCAATGAACTCATCCTCAATGTCAACTCTCTGGGTTGTCAGAAATGTCGGCAGCCATTCCGAGCTGAGCTTACGAGGTATCTTAGCAGACATTTTTCAGACCTGTGCCCTGATTGCCAGACGAGGATGGAGACAAATCCTTTAAGGGTGTTTGATTGCAAGGTGGAGACATGCAATCAGATACTCCAAGAGGCTCCATCCATGCTTGATTTTTTATGTCATGATTGCGATAATCATTTTAATTCTGTTCTTTCATACCTTAAACAATTACAAGTGGGTTTTGTAGTAAATTCCCATTTAATGAGGGGTCTTGATTATTATACAAGGACTACCTTTGAGGTGCAGACAAAGGAATGGGGAGGACAGAATGCGGTGGCGGGTGGAGGCAGATATGACAATCTGATGAAAGAGTTTGGTGGTCCGGATAACCCTGCAATCGGATTTGCCATAGGCGTAGAAAGGGTCGTTGAACTCTTGGGTGAGAATCCTATCCAAGGAGAACAAGGGCCAGATCTCTTTTTGGCCCCTCTGGGAAAAGAGGCGGAAGATAAAGCATTTATTTGGTTGCAGGAGCTAAGAAAAGTTGGCCTTAAATGTGAGATGGAGTACAAGTCCTTAGGCCTGAAGACTCAGATGAGGCATGCAGATCGACTAAACGCCCAGAAGGTGTTGATTGTTGGGGACAATGAACTGATTAAAGGTAAGGGTATTTTAAGAGATATGGTTTCGAAGGACCAGATAGAGGTTCCCCTGGATAATTTGGTTGATGAACTCATACGATTGTTAATTCCTTCAATGGCTACATAGGTGATTCATCAAATCGTTGGCTTTTTCACCGCGTAACTTGCTTAGCCATTTAACCGCTCAAAAAGGATAAAGGAGAACAGTTGAATATAGATACGATTGGAGATTGGAAAAGAACGAACAATTGCGGCAGCTTAAGGAGGGATGATATTGATCGTGAGGTTATCCTTATGGGATGGGTCAACAGGCGGCGGGATCTTGGAAAACTGATATTTATTGATTTAAGGGATAGATTTGGCTTTACCCAGATCGTCTTTGATGAAGAATTTGATAAAATCAGTCATGCCAAAGCAGGTATTTTAAGGAACGAATGGGTTATAGGCGTGAAAGGAAAAGTTATGCCGCGCTTGGCCGGTCAGGAAAATCCTGAGATGCCTACCGGAGATATTGAGGTGAAGGTAAATTCATTGAAGATTTTGAATGAAACACATATCCCCCCATTTCAGGTTGATAGCAAAGTTGACGCATCAGAGAATTTGCGCCTGAAATACAGGTATTTAGAGCTGAGAAGACCGACTCTTTTCCATAAGCTTTTTATAAGGCATAACATAGCATTATGTATAAGGAACTTTCTAAACAGTGCGGGATTCTTAGAAGTAGAGACACCTTTTTTAACAAAAAGCACCCCTGAAGGGGCACGTGATTACCTTGTTCCAAGTAGAATTAATAAGGGCTCTTTTTATGCCTTACCCCAATCTCCGCAATTGTTTAAACAGCTTATAATGATGGCAGGGTTTGACCGCTATTTTCAAATTGTTCGATGTTTTCGGGATGAAGATCTCAGGGCGGACAGGCAACCAGAATTTACCCAGGTTGACCTTGAATTGTCATTTGTCGATGAATCCGGAGTTATGGATGTTGTTGAAAAAATGATGGTGGATATCTTCTTAAACATTCTTGGCCGCTCGATCTCAATACCTTTTCCAATAATTGAATATGCCAAGGCAATGGATCTGTATGGCACAGACAGGCCAGATATAAGATTTGGCATGGAATTGGTGGATCTCTCTGATCTTCTTGGATCATCAGACTTCAGGGTATTCAAGGAGGTGATAGAACAAGGGGGTGTTATCAAGGCCATAAGCGTAGAAAATGGAACATCTTTTTCTCGGAAAGAGCTTGATGAATTAAATTTTATGGTGGCTGATGCTGGGACCAGGGGGCTGTTCTGGGCTAAAGTTAAACATGATGGCTGGCAATCAAGCCTGAATAAATTCTTGGCCCCGGATATAAGGAGTGATGTTGCACAGAGACTTTCTGCAAAGGAAGGAGATCTTATTATATTTGTGGCCGCTAAGCGACAAGCAGCAAATGAAGCGTTAGGTCTATTAAGGACTGAGCTCAGCAAGAAGCTTGGATTGGTGAACGATGAAATCTACTCATTTATATGGGTAACACGATTTCCCTTGCTCGAGTATGACAGTGATGAAAAAAGGTATCAAGCGGTTCACCATCCATTTACATCCCCTCTTGAAGAAGATATACCATTGCTTACCAAAGGACCGGATGAAGCAAGGGCACGATCCTACGATTTGGTACTTAACGGTGCAGAGATAGGAGGGGGCAGTGTTCGAATACATACTATTGAATTACAAAACCAAATTTTCCGCATATTGGGTTTAGAAAAAGAAGAGATACAGGAAAAATTTGGATTTTTCCTCGAGGCACTCAGCTACGGTGCGCCTCCACATGCAGGTATAGCACTTGGCTTTGACAGATTGGTGGCTATTATGACTGGTGCGGAATCTTTAAGGGATGTAATTGCCTTTCCTAAGACCCAGAGGGCCACCTGTGCTGTAACTGATGCGCCCTCAAAGGTAAAGAATAATCAACTCGCCGAGTTGGGTATTTCTCTACTTTCCCCTTGACAAAGGTTTAAAATACAATTATACAAATCCAGTCAATAAAAGGGGCCTCATGGTTGCCTAAGATTTTTTCATTGAGACGCTTGTTTATATAATATAGAAGGAGGTATGAAAAGTGAGTGATGTAACAGCTCCCATGGCGGGAAAGGTAATTGATGTAAAGGTTAATATTGGTGATGCGGTTAATGAAGATGATGATCTTATTATTCTTGAGGCAATGAAGATGGAGATGCCTATAGTGGCTCCAACTTCAGGCGCGGTAAAGGAGATAAAATGTAAGAAAGGAGATTCAGTTGGGGCTGATGATGTATTAGTGGTAATTGAATAGACACATGTTTTTTTACGAGTATGAATTAATTGCCCTGTCTGGTAATCGACAGGGCAATTTTATCTAAAATAGCCTACAAAAATATATCCCTTTAATGGCTTCAACATTTCACTGTGGTATAGAATGTTTGACATAAAGGCTTATATGTAAAAGGTGTCATTATGATTGATTGGAATCTTGCAGTAAAGATATTTTCTTTTGGGTTAGGTGCTGTATTCTCTTCCCTTGCGATCCTGATAGCAGCCATATATGCATTTGGGAAGATTGCAAAGAGTATGGAAAAAAAAGCTAATTAGAAAGGTGAAATTATGCTTGAATTGGTCTTAACCACGGGTGCTGCGCATCTGACTTTAGGCAACATTATTATGTGGATTATTGCCTTTTTATTTATCTATTTGGCTATAGACAAAAATTATGAACCTCTGCTTTTGGTACCCATTGGTTTTGGTATTTTAGTAGTAAATTTGCCGCTGACATTTCTCATGCATGAAGGTGAGGGGCTTTTATGGAAATTTTACCATTATGGCTTGGAGTGGGAGGTAATCCCACCCCTTATATTCTTAGGTTTAGGCGCAATGACAGATTTTGGGCCTATGATTGCCAATCCTAAAACCCTTATACTGGGTGCAGGGGCCCAATTCGGTGTGTATGTTGCCTTTTTTGGAGCCCTCATCCTTGGTTTTAACATACCGGAGGCATGTTCAATAGGAATTATTGGCGGTGCTGATGGTCCGACAACAATCTATACAACTGTCCACCTTGCGCCTCACCTATTGGGGGCAACGGCTGTGTCTGCCTACTCGTATATGTCCCTTGTTCCAATTATTCAGCCCCCCATCATGAGACTCCTCACTACAGAGAAAGAACGAAAGATAAAGATGCGGCAATTACGGCCGGTTTCAAAGAAAGAGAAGATCCTGTTTCCCTTAGTGACAGTAATAGTTATCTGCCTTATTGTACCAGCCTCTGCACCACTCATGGCTATGTTCATGCTGGGAAACCTTTTTAAAGAGTGTGGTGTAGTAAAAAGGCTTTCAGATACCGCAGCCAATGAACTCATGAACATTGTTACCATACTTCTGGGTATTAGCGTTGGTGCGACTATGTCAGCTGAGGTTTTTTTGAAACCGCAGGTTCTGTTTGTTTTTATTATGGGTCTTGTGGCCTTTTGCTTTTCTACAGCTGCCGGGTTAGTCCTGGCAAAATTCATGAATCTTTTTTTCAAGGAAAAGATAAATCCTCTGATTGGCTCTGCTGGTGTATCTGCTGTTCCTATGGCCGCCAGGGTAAGCCAAGTAATGGGTGCAAAGTCCGATCCACAGAATTTTTTACTCATGCATGCCATAGGTCCTAACGTGGCAGGTGTTATAGGCACAGTCGTTGCGGCAGGAGTATTCCTTGCACTTGGAGGGTGATAAAAGGGAGGGAGAAGGATTATGTTTGATAAAAAGGCGATTGGTGAAATTAAAAAGGAATACGAAAAATGGTCTGATACACTGGAAGGACAATTAGCAAAGAGACCTGAAAGAAAGTCTGAATTTACTAATACCTCAGGTATTCCTTTACAGCGGGTATGTACACCCTTAGATGTAGCTGATCTTGATTATATGAGAGATCTTGGTTTGCCCGGGGAATATCCCTTTACAAGAGGTGTCCAGCCAACGATGTATCGAGGAAGATTATGGACTATGCGACAATACGCTGGATTTGCTACTGCCGCGGACACGAATCGCCGATACCGGTTTCTTTTAGATCGGGGTCAGACAGGACTGTCAGTAGCTTTCGATCTTCCAACCCAGATAGGATATGATTCCGATCATCCTTTAGCTCAAGGAGAGGTAGGCAAAGTAGGTGTAACCATTGATTCACTAAAAGATATGGAGACACTCTTTGATCAGATACCACTGGACAAGGTAAGTACGTCAATGACTATAAACGCTCCAGCGGCTATCCTTTTAGCCATGTATATAGCCGTTGCTGAAAATCAGGGTGTGGCGCGAAAGGATTTAAGGGGAACTATCCAGAACGACATATTAAAAGAGTATTCTGCCAGAGGCACGTATATCTTTCCTCCTAAACCATCTATGAGGATTATCACAGATATCTTTTCATTTTGTTCAGAAAATGTTCCTCAATGGAACACCATTAGTATTAGCGGATATCATATTCGGGAGGCAGGCTCCACTGCAGTTCAGGAAGTAGCGTTTACATTAGCCGATGGCATTGCCTATGTGGAGGCAGCGTTAGAGGCTGGATTAAGTGTTGATGAATTTGGTCCACGGCTTTCATTCTTTTTTAACGCCCATCTTGATTTTTTAGAGGAGATTGCCAAATTTCGGGCTGCAAGGAAACTATGGGCAACAATTATGCGGGACAGATTCAAGGCCAAGGATAAGCGGTCAATGATGATGAGATTCCATACTCAGACAGCCGGCTGCACCCTCACCGCACAGCAGCCAAAAAATAATATAATACGAGTGGCCTTTCAGGCACTTTCTGCTGTTCTTGGAGGCACACAATCACTGCATACAAATTCAATGGATGAGGCCTTTGCCTTGCCTAGTGAGGAGGCGGTTCAGATTGCCCTAAGAACACAACAGCTTATTGGCTATGAGTCAGGTATTGCTGACACTGTAGACCCATTAGGGGGATCATATTATATAGAAGAGTTGACAGAGGAAATTTATAATAGGGCTAAAGAATATATTAACAAGATTGATGAGCTTGGCGGGGCGGCAGCTGCTATTGAGAAGGGTTTTATCCAAAAGGAAATTCAGGATAGCGCGTATCGTTATCAGCGGGAGATTGAGAAGGATGAGAGGGTGGTCGTCGGCGTAAATAAGTTTCAGGCGGAAGCAGAATCTCCAAAGGATTTATTACGGGTGGATCCTGCTGTGAGGATTTCTCAAGTGGAAAGCCTGGCAAGATTAAAATCCGAGCGTGACAATGCAAGGGTGAATGGTATACTCGATGAGTTACGAAAGGCCTCGGAAGGTAATGACAACTTGATGCCCATCATGGTGGATGCTGTAAAGGCTTACGCTACCCTGGGAGAGATCTGTGATACATTGAGGGATGTTTTTGGAGAGTATCAGCCGATAGGTACTCTTGGGTAATCTTCTGGTGAGTGCAATGAACTGCTCCCCATCTTTTCATCTATCGGAAAGAAATAAGTTTGATGGTTTCGTAAAAAGTCATGTTACTCGCTCATGATGCCCATTTTGGGATTCATTAAATGCTTCGCTAAATTCCAAAAACTCGGCCTAAAGGCCTCAAACCTGCCCGCCATCGCACCCGCTCAGGCGAGGCGGGCGGGCAATTTGTCCCGCTTGCAGCGGGATTAACGCTCAGCATTTCCTGAATCTATTT
>JAWOBA010000158.1:0-2969 GCA_046498285.1 Desulfatiglandales bacterium
GGAGATTTTACACCGGTGTGTACCACTGAATTTGTTGCTTTTGCAAAAAGAATAAATGAGTTTAAAGAATTAAATTGTGAATTGTTAGGCCTGTCAATTGACCAGGTGTTTGCCCATATTAAATGGGAAGAATGGATTGAAGAAAACCTGGATCTGGAAATTCCGTTTCCTATTATTGCTGATGATGGGAAGGTCGGAAAAATGTTAGGGATGATTCATCCTGGTAAGGGAAGCAATACTGTCCGTGCTGTCTTTGTCATTGATGACAAAGGTATTATAAGAATTATTCTTTACGTCTCCACGTAGTATCTCCTCGTGCCATAGAACGATTCCTTTTAGCCTTCCGCCCTCTCAGCGGAAGGCTAAAAAACTATCTTTGCGTTCTTTGCGGCTCTGCGGTGAAGAGGTCTTGCAGCTGTTCCCGGTATTCCAGTGTCTGAATTGCAATGGACATATTCAAGACTTGTATTTTATAGACATGATATGCTAAGGATATAAAAAAAGAACGATAAGCTGAAGAATAATAAGGAGAGATATTGAAAATTGTAGCTGCTGGGCTTTCCGACGTAGGGCTCGAAAGGGAAAATAACGAAGATTTCTATGCAATGGATAATTCTACTGGATTATACATAGTAGCTGATGGTATGGGCGGGCATTTAGCTGGAGAGGTTGCCAGTAAAGTTGCTGTACAGATAATCCAGAAAAATGTCAACAATTGGATTAATACCAATAGGCCTGTAACTGAACTATTTGGCCCTCCTGATACGACCTTGAGCCAGAGAGCCAATTATCTATCAAGCAGCATAAAATTAGCCAACAGGGTCATCTATGAGATGTCTCATGAATATACAGAATACAATGGCATGGGAACCACAATTGTAGTTCTCTCAATCATGCCCTCTACCATCATTGCAGCAAATGTGGGCGACAGCAAGTTATATCTCATTCGAGGAAATTCAATGGAGCCTCTCTCTAAAGAACATAACATGGTAGGAGAACAGTTAGAGAGGGGTCTGATATCTGAGAAAGAAGCAAGAATATCTCCTTTACGACATATACTAACAAGAAATTTAGGTTCATCAGATACAGTTGAGGCAGATGTTTTCGAAATCGAGCACATAAATAATGATCGTTTTTTACTCTGCACAGATGGGCTTACAGATCTTGTATCAGACAATAAAATACTACATATTATCAAGAATGGACATGATCCTGAAGATATGTGTCAAAAACTCATTTCTGAGGCCAACAAGAGAGGCGGTAACGATAATATTACTGTCGCTGTAATATGGCTAAATAAAGAATCTGAAGAAAAGCGGGGAATAATAAGAACCTTGCGTACTTTTTTAAAAAGATAACAAGTAAGGGTCTGGCTTTCCAAATAACCACAAAAAGAGGCATATATCATGGCACGGCTTATATTAGTATTTAAAAAAAAGGTGATAAAGGAATATACCTTTTCCAAAGAGAGCATGACTATTGGACGAGATGGAACGAATGATATTGTTATCGATAATCTGGCAGTATCCTCACGTCATGCAAGAATAGATAAAACGGGAGATAGCTATGTCCTTACTGACCTAAAAAGCACTAATGGAACATTTGTAAATAATACAAAAATTAGCTCTCATATATTACAATATAAAGATAAAATAACTATCGGCAAACATCTCCTCTTCTTTGCTATGTCGAGGCAGGAACTGGAAAAAACACACAAAGCGGAAGAGCTCGATCGGACTATGGTCCTCGATACAGCTCAACAAAAGGAACTATTGATGAAACAGACCAAAGAAACCGAAAAGGTTGCTCCGCAAGCATCCTCTCAACAAGAAAAAATAGGCATTATCAGTTTCATTGATGGTTCCGGTGAAGAAGAAATTCAAATTACAAGAAAGATAACTAAGATAGGCAAAGGTAAAAACTCTGAAATAAGGATCGGCGGATTATTTATGCCTCCCACAGCAGCTACTATCAGCAGAAGGCCCAATGGTTATGCTATTACAGCAATTACTACGAAAACCAAAGTAAAAATCAATAATGAAGTTATAAAAGAAAGCCATTACTTGAAAGATTTTGACATGATTGAAATAGGATCATACAAGTTCCAATTTTATTACCAGGATCTAGAAGATCGAAAATAAGCACGGTAAAAAAATAGTATACAAATCTCTATCCTTCTCTTCTTTATTGCTATCCTCCTGTTTTCACTTTTTCTTTAAAGGCTTTTAAAGGCAGTCCGTTGAAATTAAGACAAATGCCTCTATACGTTTCCTTTCCTTTACAATATGAGAGCTTTATAGAACTCATATTTTCCTATTCCCTTTTTTGAACCACGACGCAAAGAACACCCCGGTTGAATACGCCCCGGTACTATCTTCCGGAGCTACGGGGCAAAGCGGGGCAGACATCTGCTAACGCTCTGCCCACTTATTTTGAGTGTTTTTTTAGACAGGATTTACCCCAGTGGAATAATCTTTGAATTCCACGGGGCGGGCAGGATTAACTGGATGTTCTTTCTCTTTCTCCCTTTCCGGAAGAAAGGGAGAAAGAGAATCCGCCTTCGGCGTCGCCTCAGGCGTTCGCCAGGCAGGTCCCGGTGAAATACGCTACTTTGTGTACCTTGTGGCTTTGTAGTTCATTTTCAACAACGTGGAATTCTGAAAATCGCCGGGTTTTTCAAAGGTCTCACTTCTTCAGTTCCCTCAGGGGCTCAGCTTTTTAATGGATAAGAGGTCAATTACCCAGGAAAAGGTCAACCAGATATTAATTGGAATAACTATAATCGTAGCAAGGGGCCTATTTATACGCCCGGAAATAGGAAAGAGTACTCAATCTATTTCCATCAACATCTTTGAAGGATAGTGAACTATGATGAACTCGTATAAAGCTAAATGGGTGCGGTGGAATGAAAAGAGGGATCGAAAACTAAGTTAAAAAGAAATATCAGATTACTTCTCTATTATAGGTAA
>JAWOBA010000032.1:0-2900 GCA_046498285.1 Desulfatiglandales bacterium
TATCCCACCGGAAAATACTGTATGAGTTTCCTCGACCCTTCCCTCAAATGGAAAAATGGGTCCTGCAATATGGCTACTCATATACAGACAAACGCCAAAAAGGAAAATAATAAGCTAAATCCGCTGAAGGCCTCAAAAAGATCCCGCTAAGATAGGCTGCTCCCAGTCTGCAAGCGGACGGAGCAGTTTTAAACCCACATTATGCAGTTGAACCCGGATTGTGCAGTTAAATATAGATTTCCCTCTCCGCACTGTATTTAAGGGCTTTTAGGGACTTGTTTTCTCAATGATTAGTCAGAATGCGGCCTTCAGGCTCTGAAGGTTACCTCCTTTTACCTTCAGAATCAACAGATACTGTCTTATCCTGAATCAACTGCAATGCAGTTCAGAGACCTTTGAAAAACCCGGCGATTTTCATCATCCTCAAAAAGACGATGGACTTTTTTGAAGTGACTGGTGGCTTCCGGCTCGGAGAGCCTCCCGCTCGGAGAGAAGGGTGCTGAAAAGACCAACCCGGGAGCCTCGGCCTCCGGCCCGGAGGGCCTACGACCCGGAGGGAACTGAAAAAAAGCCCATCGTCTTTAGATCAAGAGGGGTTATGCAAAGGTCTCACTATAAGAACTTATAGGGGGAGGGTTATGAGGGCAGTTGTGCAGCGAGTAAAGACAGCCAAGGTTATAGTTAATGGGGAGATTGTGGGGGAAATTGCTAAAGGCATTTTAATCTTTCTGGGTGTTGGGGTGGAGGATAACAGTGATGATGCAAATTATCTGGCTTCTAAGATAGTTCATCTAAGAATCTTTGGGGATGATGAGGAAAAGATGAATCTATCCTTGCTGGAGACAGGTGGTGAAGCACTTATTGTATCCCAATTTACCCTCTGGGGAGACTGCAGAAAGGGGAGGAGACCTTCTTTTATCAGAGCAGCTGACCCCGCAGTTGCTAATGAGTTATACAAAAAATTTATTTTTTTCCTTAAAGGAATGGGAGTTCGAGTAGCTGAAGGAAGATTTCAGGAGATGATGGATGTCCATCTTGTTAATGATGGACCTGTCACACTCCTCCTTGATAGTACCAAGAATTTTTAATTCAGGGAGGTTTTGTATTATGGATTATAACAATAAAGTGGTAGAAGAAAAAACGGATGAATTAGGCATTCCGGAAAAGATGGATGAGGGAAAGAAAGGACCAAGATTTCCTATTTGGAAGTTGCTTCTTTTTCTTTTTATCGCCATCTACGTTGTGGTAACATTTTATAGTATTCCCCTTTTAACAGCCTTGGGGAGATATCTTATTGTTGAGCATGAGCCGGAGAAAGCTGATGTGATTGTTTGTCTTGCCGGGGAGACCATAGAAAGATCCCTTGCAGTAGTTGATGCTTACAGGAAAGGGCTTGCACCCTATATCTTTATGGCAAAAACGAGGAAGCCAGACGGTTTTGATTATCTAAAGAAAAGTATAAAAAACTATCCCACTGATTTTGATCTCTTCACATCAATAATGGATGGCTTTCATATTCCTGAGAATGCGATTTTATCCTCAGAAGAGAGAGTTGACACTACTCTGGATGAGGTGCAATTAGTGCACAAATTTGTGCTGGATAAAGGGTTTAAATCAGTTATAGTTATTACATCACTTACCCACTCTCGCAGGGCCTGGCAGACCTTTAAGAAAGTTTTTAAGAATGACGATATCATGGTAATCTCTCTTCCTTCCCATTACCAGCTCTTTAATCCAAAAGATTGGTGGAGAAGCCGAAACTATACTCGAGATGTTGTGTTTGAATACCAGAAGCTGCTTTATTATAAGATCGCATACCTTATATGATAAGGTTTATTATTTTTTGCCTGTTCTTGTTGTAAAGAAACATAGGGGTGGATCTATTAGAAGCGCGACAAGAAAGAGATGGTAAGAATATGAAAAAAATTATAGGACAGATCGTTTTTTTTACACTCATTATGACAAATGTTTCTTTTGCATACACCTATGATCTTGAACTTACTGTCGGCGGCTCAGGTTTAGAAGCAAGGTTTAATTCTACACTGCCTTTTAAACAAAACTATTTAACAAATGGCGTTGGGGTTATTTACAACGATGATGATTACAAAATACTCGATGTAACATTGGCCTTGTGTGGTGAAAAATTATTACCTGATTTGCGCTTTAAAGTGGGTTTTAAAGGTCTGCTGGGCAATCTAGAAGAGGATCATAAAGAAGGTGACCTGCTGGCGTTAAGCCTTTTATTATCATGCAAGTATTCTATTCCAGAAATTATCCTACCTCTCCCTGTAGATATTTCAGCAGGCTTGTATTTTGCCCCGGATTCTCTTTGTTTTTCAGATTCTGATAAATATCGGGAATTTAGAACCAATCTCGATTTTTATATTATTACGAGTGGAGCGATCACCCTTGGCTACCGATATATCAAAGCTGAGTTCGATAATAATTACGGACAGTGGGACATGTCAGATGGGGCTTGGTTTATTGGTTATCGGATGATGTATTAATAATAGCAAGAACGTAAGGCGTGCGGCTTTTTGGAAGTCCTTCTCTGGCCGTGGATTTATAGCTTTGAGACCTTTGAAAAACCTGACGATTTTCACCATCCTCAAAAAGACGATGGACTTTTTTGAAGTGACTGGTGGCTTCCGGCTCGGAGAGCCTCCCGCTCGGAGAGAAGGGTGCTGAAAAGACCAACCCGGGAGCCTTGGAACTGAAAAAAAGCCCATCGTCTTTAGATCAATAGGGGTTATGCAAAGGTCTCAGCTTTTTCTTTTGTCCCTTTTATCCATCATATGTTGAGGTTTAGAGCTTTACAAAACCGGACCATTTGTTTTGAACCCCGGTTAAATATGCTCCGGTACTATCTTCCGAAGCTACGGGGCACGGCGGGGCAAGCC
>JAWOBA010000131.1:0-5129 GCA_046498285.1 Desulfatiglandales bacterium
AGTTTTCATGGCAGATTTATTTTAAATGAACAGATAGATTAATATTGCTTTCCGACGGTATTAAATCTGGCGGCCCGGCGGGCCAGGTCCGCCGCCCGCTCCGGGTCCCCCGGTGAGACCATACCCCAGCCGTCGATGGAAAGGGAGAAAGAGAATCCGCCTGCGGCGGAGGGGAGCTATGGGCGGGCGAAGAGCACCCCAGTTGAATACGGTTCGATGTCTTTCATTTTCTGAACCACGAAGTCACAAAGAGCACGAAGAAAAGCTTGTATGTCCGGCGGGTTAAACGCCGGACATAACCATTCATCGCCTAACGGCGAAGGGATTATGTTGTGTACCTTGTCGCTTGGTGGTTTGTTTAACCCAGATTATGCAGTAACCACCTACTGCGGCCTGAAAAACCTTGCTACAACGATCGTTTCACGATTTTGCTTCTCAACATATTTACAAATATGCCTTCGGCGCAAAATCGCTCCAACTTCTCGTTTCGCTGAGGTTTTTCAACCCTCGTGACGATGCCTACTGCATAATCTGAGTTTAAAAGATTAATGAGTTACTTACACAACTTGGAATTATGAGGTTGTTTCTATATTCTGGTAATTATCGTTCTTATGAATTCTAAAGATCTACCATAGCTCTTGTTTTGACTCGTCCTATTGATTGGGATATTGATATTTCTTTGATACTTATTTTGTGTTAGGTGATATTTGGGGGCGGGATGGTGTATGGAGTCACCAATAACGCATCACGTTTTTTACTTTTTTCCCCACAATTGCATGGTAGTGCAGAGGGTCCCCTGAAATAGAAAGGCGATGGCAATAACGCTTCATTTGTAACACGTGAAAACTATCTCTCATCATGGAATGAAGCATTTTTTTGAAGCCACTCCCATCACTATCCGAAAGGAAGTCTTCTTTGATATTGAAAGCAACCAGGGCATCATTTCCTACAATATTAAATGCATTTATGAAGGCACGGGTGGGTATATCATTAAAACCCAGCGCACCTATCGTTAAGAGTACATTGAAATCCCACATCTCCAGTTTCTTTTTTTCGGATTTTGTGGGTTGGCTAAGGTCCATCACATAGTAGTAATCATATATACCAGGATTATCTCGTTGGGCAGCATCACACGCCTCTGGTATGATGTCAAGACCAACAAGAATATCACACCTTATTTTTTGCTTCAGGCATTCCCCAACGATGCCATTACCTGCACCAAAATCAAGAGCTCTGATGTTTTGCCATCCTCCTCTCTTTTTTTGTAATTCCTTTCTCAACAGGCCACAAATCATCTGAGGAGAAGTGCATTTCAAGCGCTTATAGATGACTTCTTCATAAAGGCCGGGCATCTCATAGAATTGGGCATAATCATGGAGACAAATTTTTTTGTTACTACCTTCAGAATGGACAGTAACCCATTCCTCGCTCTGATCCATCCGGTAATCTAGGTTGGGAAATTCGATCTTATATCGGGTATAAGCCATAGCCATTTCAATTCCTTCTATTTAAAAGGATCCCACCGGATGACCTGTTTTTCATATGATGGTGGAAACACACGTAAAAATTCATCATAATAATACAGCTCTTTAAAGGAATCGAAGGGCATACCATATGCTGCTTTGGGCCTTTCTTTTATCTCTTTTGGGTCAATTTTTTCTGCTATGATCTCATCCATCACATCATCTATTCCTACGCCCATCGAGAACCTGAGTTTTTCACGATTTGCAATCTTTTCAGGAAGCATATCACGAAATGCCTCTCTTAATATAAACTTTTCTACTTGTTTTTCTCCATAAAGCTTCCATTTCATGGGGATTTTCTTACTAAAGGCTACCACCCTTGGATCTAAAAACGGGGCTCTATATGCTACAGCATTGGCCATCCATCCACGATCCAGACGTCCAAGTGCAGTATTGTAGGAAATCTCGAGTAACTTCTGTGCAAGCTGTGCTCGTTGTTCATCAGTCTTTACCATGGGGTTTTTCAGGACCATACGATAACCACCAAACAATTCATCAGCACCCTCGCCTACCAGGATAATATTGGTATATTCCTTAGCCATTTTAGAGACATAGTAATTTGAAATAATTCCATTTATCTGGTCTCCGTCAAAGCTTTCCAGATACCATACTGCGTCAGAAACAAAATTGGTAATATCACTATGGGAAATATTATAAATATGGTGTTCTACACCTAGATATTTGGCCATCAGTTTCGCATTCTCCAGGTCCGGCCCTGGAGTGTTCTCAACAGTTCCGGTGAATAATTTTAAATCAGGATTAAATTCTTTAGCTATTACAGCGACAATAGAACTATCCAAACCACCGCTCATGGCAATACCGCCAACACCGTCCATCCTCTTTTGTACTGCATCAATAAGTAATTCTCTTAGCATATGAGCGGTTTCTTTCAAGTCTCCCACTTCAGGCAGTTCAGGAGTAAATGGTTTAAATTCCTTCATCCCCTTTCTTGTACTGTACAAACAACCCGGAGCAAGCTCTTGAATATTAAATTGAACATAGTCAACCAGCCCTTTCATCTCCGTGCTAAAATAGAAAACGCCGTTATCTGCCCCGAAAAAGAGTGGTCTAGGTCCCACATGATCTCTTGCTAATATCACCTCATCATCCTTTTCCACAATAGCACAGGAGAAATTTCCGTTCAAATGTGAGAAACAATCCCTCTTATACTCCGCATAATATTCCTTAAAAATTTCTATATCACTTTGATCTTTAGACCTCTCATTATACAATTCGCCATCAAAGAGTATGTAGGGTTTTTCTTCCAAAGCCGTACAAAAAGTCGTGGTGGGAGTTAAGTTGACTTCATTGGCACCCATTGCACCTCTGTCATTAATAAGTGTTCTAATAATGCTATTATCCGGACCTCGATGGCGCATCAGCTTCAACATATTCCGCAATTCTTTTGTGCTATTAGTAGTTATTTTTCCGTTTTGTGAGATGATACCAGCTATACCTGCCATAAGTGTATCCTCCAAATTTATTGTTCTATTTTAACCTAGAAAATCTTTCCCCAGTTCAATAAGGAAATTGGTCTGAGAGCTTTGCAGAACTCATATTTTCCTAAAGAGGGTCGACACTTCTTCAGTTCCCTCCGGGCCGGAGGCCAGGGCTCCCGGGTTGGTCTTTTCAGCAATGTATCCATGGAGGGTTTTCCCTCCTCCGCATTGCCCCGAGAAATCGGGCCCGCGGTTTCCCTTACAGATACGTTGCGAAAAGACAACACCCTTCTCTCCGAGCGGGAGGCTATCCGAGCCGGAAGCCATCAGTCTCCTCATAAAAGTCTACCCTCTCTATTCGAAGTAAAGAAAATGGTCAGGTTTTGCAAAGCTCTGTGGTCTGTCTTACATGCTTTAGATCCATGCTATGGAGCAACTCACAGAGCAGCCCTTATATCTTTGCAACACTAAAGGGTTTAGTTTGTATGTTCCTTACTAAACTATTAATAAATAAAGTTATTTTAATAGTGAATTATTTATATCAAATATATATACGTTGGTCAAGACCTAATATTCAAAATATGAGAATATATTGAATCTACCTCCCCAATTCTGGAGAATTGTCAAAACAATTGTGTAGATGATTTCAAAAAAGGGAATACGTCAATGAAGTCAACAATGTCCCTGAGATCCCGATTTACCGGGGCAATGCGGAGTGAACAAAATTTATCCGCCTATCTCTGGCGGGCTCCCCCATGGATACGTTGCTGAAAAGACCAACCCGGGTAGCCTCGGCCTCCGGCCCGGAGGGAACTGAAAAAAGTCCATCGTCTTTAGATCAAGAGGGGTTATGCAAAGGTCTCATAAAATAAATATTTCATTATATGAAAAGATATCTGCCATATGTTATTATTTTCGTTTGATTCTTTTTGCGGCTCACTATTCCAGATTCTTCTACCAATTATGATACAGTTACGTGTGGTCATAATTCCTCTCATCCTGGCATAGATCTGCTTCTATTTACTTCGGGCACTTAGGATAAAAAACTTTCCTCAAAATATTGTTTTAAAGCCTTTTCTCACAGTAGTCGCAATAGATCCACTCATCGGCTTTCTTTATATAATCTTCCGTGATAATGTTGTCTTCTCTCAATTCTTTCCAATCGTTATCTTCCATACATTCTCTGCATTTCACACTGCCGTCTTTCTCGTAAATTCCAACGAGGTGATCAATTTTCTCCACCTTCATAATTTCACCTCCTTTTGAAATAAAAATATTCACAGAGTGTCTGTCCTCTGGAGCGAGCAAGACTTTTTTAGCCTTTGTAGATAATTTGCCTTGGATTTATACTATTAGAACAACAAAGCTCCAATATTGAGGTAGTAGAGTAGAGAGCCCAACAGCAAAGTGTATGCCCAGGCAGAAACACTTAGCAGCATTTTATAGCCATAGGCAATAGTTGATTTTGATGAGATATCGAAACCTCAGGCTTCGTTATAAATGTGGCTATTGCATTTTCTCAAAAAACACCCGTTCAATAGGATAGCTACATATTATGCCCATAGCGTTTTAAGAAATTACGTAACGGCTACTAAGCGTATAGTAAAGATTAATGTTTCCCCGGCTAATGGGTGATTTGCATCAAACGTGATAGTATCATCATCCATATTAGCAACGGTAACCTTGATAGGATCACGATCTTTCTGCCGAATCTTTATCTGTTCGCCAACAACAAAGGTGATGTTATCAGAAAATGCGTTTTTCTTAAAATCCAATACTAATTCTTTATATCGTGAGCCGTATGCCTCTTCAGGGGGGAGTGTAATAGTTTTTGTCTCCCCCACTTCCATGCCGATGATAGCCTTTTCAAAGCCTGGGATAACCGTTTTACTTCCAATAGTAAATTCAAACGGCTGTTCGTTTTCTGAAGTGTCAAAGATCTCATTATTTGGCAGTTTACCTGTGTAGTGCACTTTTACCCTATCCCCAGATTTTGCTTGAATCATAAAATCCTCCTGTAGATATTTAGAATGCTATGTTTCGATCTAAACTTGATTTTTTCTTAAAAAGTCCTTTTACTCATTCATGAAGCCTGTTTCGGAATAGATTAAATGCTTCGTTACATTCCAAAAACTCAGCCTAAAGGCCTCAAACCTGCCCGCCATCG
>JAWOBA010000157.1:0-18641 GCA_046498285.1 Desulfatiglandales bacterium
TCTTCAACCGGTTGACCTTCGGGATCATCATTGCTGCCATGATCATCGGTTCAACCATGATCATTACTACAGGCGTGGGCCCACTCCTGTTCGGGTTCCCCGCCCTGGGCGTAATAGGGTATATGATTTCAGCACTCCTCGGTCTGTGGCTAGTGTTTAATATTATCAGAAGAAGAAAATACTGAGCCCTAGAGGATGTTTGCTTCAGTTTTTTTCGTTCCCTAACCTCGGCCCGAATAAAATCTAATTCGGCAGGGCAGAGAGCCTTACTCAGCTTTCCAGTCTGTTTCGGCCTCCATCAGCGGGCAGAAGAATAACCTATGTTATGGAAGAACCCGGGGTTCTTGACCTGCCCAAAGACAAAAAAATATGTTTGATGCACTCGAGTATCTGCCCTGCTGAATTTCCCGAAGGCATCTCGTTTCAACCAAATGAACGTCTATTTCTCTTTACCTTTTGAAGCCGGTCTTTTCTCAGGCAGAGCAGAGCATTCCCCATCCTCGCTGCGGTAGGGGATAGCCGTGAGACACAGCCCGATGTCTGTCCTTTTATTAATCCTCCAAAGTCTACCTGTAACCGTATCCAGCATAAACTTGTCCTCACTGGAGTCTGATAACTGACCAAAGGCAAATCTCCCCTGTGCTGTAGACAAAACCCCTTGCTGTGATTTTTGTGGTACTTGCTGGGGGCTAAGCCCGAATTGCGCTTCTGCCCTCAAAGGGGAAAAGAGCAGGAATGAGAAAAGCCCGATAAAGATAGCAATGCATGTTAGATACTTACCCATAGTGTGACCTCCTTTCAATATGTTTCTTACTTTTTATGGATGACAGTTATGTCTTCAATAAAGCTTAATCCTCCCTTCCCGGAGAAATGTTACAATAGATTAGAGCTTATCGCTATATATCTATAATAGGATATTAATTGATAGTGGAAAAGGGAAAAAAGGATTGGAAAATCAAGCCGAGTAAATGCAACCTATGCAGAGAGCTGAGTACCATTCAAAACCCCGACGTTGACAAACAATATATAAAGAGAGGGCTGGGGGAATTCGATAACTCTTCTCAGGAAAGCAACTTTTTAAAAAACTTTTAAGGGATAGTGAAAGGGCTGTGAGGGTTGAGAAGAGTGATGTATGGGTAACAATTGAAAATTTACTGCAATCAATAGGTAGGTGTCCGAGGTGTTCCTCCAACCTCTTTCCCCTTAGGGAACGGAAATTTTTCCGATAATTGTTCCAGCTCCAGGGAAAGTGCAAGATCCTATGACAGATATTAGAATTGTTCTTTGTCTCCATATTTCTTGACAAATCAGAAATATAGGCATAGCGTAGCCATAAAATAAGCTAAACCATTTGAGGGGGCATCTTGTTGTACAATTCCGGCATAATGCTTTCTCAAAAAGCTCCACTAATACAGCATTAGTGGAGCTTTTTTACGTCTACTTTGAAAAATGTCAGCTGATGTTAAGAAAGAAAAATAGAACATAAGACAAAGGCAGGTTACTTTATTGTAAGCTTAAAAGATGATAAATGGCATAGGAAGATACGAACCCTGACTCCGGTCCCTGATGATTAAGCTAAAGATGATTCAAAGGCAGACTTGACCCTTCCTTTTTTCAATAAATTAACCTTTAGGGTCAATTTTTTCTTGACATTTGTGGTAAAGATGGATATTTCTTTTAGAAACAGGAAAACTAAAAAGGAGCTTTCAGATGAAGAGACCCTCATTCGAAGATATGGCTCTGAACAAGCAAAAAAAATCCAGCAGAGGCTCTTTGAACTTCAGGCAGCAGAGAATCTTGAAACACTGAAAACTCTACCCCAGTTACGGGCGCATGAGTTATCTGGAAACCTGGCAGGCCAGATTTCTCTCGACATCAAACAACCCTATCGCCTGTTGATTAAGCCAGATTACGACGATCCGCCTCAAAAAGAGGATGGGGGCCTTGACTGGAAGAAAATAACTAAGATTAAAATATTAAAAGTGAAGGACACACATGGCTAAAACAGAAAAAAATGCCTTTAGGCCGAATTACGCAGTCCCTCCTGGAGAAACGCTTAAGGAAACAATCGAGTCCCTTGGCATGACCCAGGCTGAGCTCGCACAGAGGACTGGACGACCTAAAAAAACCATCAATGAGATAATAAAGGGAAAGGCCGCCATTATACCCGATACAGCAATTCAGCTGGAGAGAGCTCTTGGAGTTCCAGCCTCCTTCTGGAATAATCTCGAACGGAGCTATCAGGAAATCCTAGCGCGATTCAGAGAAGAGGAGCGGCTTGAACCCCAAAAACAGTGGCTTAAATCATTCCCAATAACCTCCCTTATAAAGAGAGGCTGGCTGCCAAAAGTGAAATCTGATGTAGAAAAGCTGCGTGCCCTATTCAATTTCTTTGGTGTGGCGGGAGTCAACGAATGGAAACTTATTTGGGAGAACCCACAAGCCGCTTATCGGCAGTCGTCTGCATTTCAGAGTAAGCCTGCCGATGTTGCCGCCTGGCTGCGAAAGGGCGAAATTGAGGCTTTGAAGATAGAATGTCAAACCTACAATGAACAGAAATTTCGCGCAGCCCTCAATAAAATCCGAGGACTCACTGAGGAATCTCCGGATGTTTTTGAACCAGAAATGAGAAAGCTCTGTGCTGAAGCAGGTGTGGCTATTGTTTTTGTCCCTGAACTGCCCGGCATCCATATCTATGGCGCCACGCGATGGTTAGGAGCCAAAAAGGCGCTTATTCAACTGAGTCTCCGGGGCAAAAGCGACGACCATCTATGGTTCACGTTTTTCCACGAGGCGGGCCACATCATTTTTCATGATAAAAAGGATGTTTTTATAGAAGCTGAAGGTGAGGGATGCCGAGAAATAGGCGGCAGTGAAAAGGAACAGGAGGCGAATCGGTTCGCCCAAGATCTTCTCGTTCCTCCAAAAAAATATCAGGTTTTCCTTGACACTGGTCGATTCGACGAATCTGTAATCCAGAAATTCGCAAAAGAGATGGCTATTGCCTCTGGCGTAATCGTTGGCAGACTCCAGCACGATAGAGTTATTCCTTTTTCCGCTGCGAATAGCCTGAAGAAGCGGTTCACTTTCAGAAAAGATAATTCTCAGCAATGAGAGCATAAAGGCAATTTGTAGATAACAACATATTAATTCGTTATCCACAAAAACATTTGTGGATAATCTGTGAGCTACAAATAGTCATAATTAATAGGGGCTCGGAAATAGGTTCACTGATGGGAAGCTGTCGCCTTTGGACTTTCACATTGGCCTATCGAGCTATTATTTTGGAATATAAGACAGTTGCAGGCAGGGAATTATGAGTTGGTGCAGAAGCGGAGGTATGAAAAAATATGATCATTGATGAGCTTTTGATTTGTATCAACATATTGCATTAAAATTCTTTAACCCAGATTATGCAGTAGGTATCGTCACGAGGGTTGAAAAACCTCAGCGAAACGCGAACTTGCAACGATTTTGCGCCGAAGGCATATTAATAAATATGTTGAGAAGCAAAATCGTGAAAGGAGCGTTGCAGCAAGGTTTTTCAGGCCGCAGTAGGTGGCTATTGCATAATCTGGGTTTAACCCACGTGGTCCTCTATCTTTTGTCGCACGAACTTTACCTTTGCTATGCTCCTTGAAGCGGTTCCGCAAATCATTAGTTGCCCCTGTATACCACCGCCCATCTTTTTTACTTTGCAATACGCTCACCCCATAAGAAATATATCTCTAACTGGGATTGCTGAGGGAGGGGAATTATTTTACAGAATCAAAAAATATCCATTCAAAAATCAGCAATTAGCAATCTCATAATATGGCGACGGTACTGTAGGATAAGCACGGTAAACATGATAGTAAACAGCTTTTGCTATCATATCGACTTCGCTTTGAGAATAATATTCAACGGGTAATCCTGTTTTATCATCCCATAGAAAATTTTTGATTAAAACGCTGACCTCATCCCGCGTAGGCTCTTTATCCTGCCAGTGATATAAATTTCTCAACTTTTCTTTCAGTAGTTCCAACAATTCTTTAGCTACTTTTTTAATCCTGCTAATTTCTTGTGCAGTTAAATCCGGCTTTGATAAAAGATCATAAATAGCCAATGTTTCTTCATCCAGCCCTTCACGCATTGCACGGGTTTCTTCCTCATCTAATCCTTGCACGAATTTCAGCAAAGCCTCAAATGTTGCCTCTATGTTTTGCCTATCTTTTTCCTTATTATACTCGGCTATAATTTTTTCATAGTGTTCCTGGAAATTTGTCCGAAGCGGATTCTTTTGAACAAGCTGCTGGAGTTTCTTTTCAATGACATATTTAAGACTTTGCACGGTAGTGTTTTTCGTCCTAACATGATCGAATTCTGCTCGCAAACGATTAAAATCTATTTTGCTAATGTCAAAGGGCTTATTCGGTTCTTGTGATTTGCCGGATATAACAACTACCGACTCATCCACTACCCCTTGCAATTGTTTAATAATGTCGCTGATATCCGCCAATTCCCGATCTTTCTGGAGACTCTTGTAGATGATATTGATTGCACCGTATTCGCTCCTATATTTATTAACTTGAGGAATTGTCAGGCAGGCCTTGAATTTAATAAACACTTCCCGACACATAACTTCGAACTTCTTTCTCGTCTCATCATTTTCGTTTACTGCTTCCTTTGCAACAACAATCGCCTTGTTCCGCTCAAAGCCGCTGGCATTGATAATGTTTGCAAGCGGTGCTTTCCGTTCATCCAGGAAACTAATTACGAACCCAATAGCCTGATTTAAATCTTCGATCAATTCCTCTTTAGTCTTTGTAGGATCAACCTCATTGGGTCCTATTTCACCGGGCCTGCCGCTATCGTCTGTTCCTGCGAATGTCGCGAGCGCCTTTCGCAGATTTTTAAGAATGCCGCAATAATCAATGATTAACCCGTTATTTTTATCTTTGTTAACTCTATTAGCCCGGGCAATAGCCTGCATCAGCGTGTGCGCCTTAAGGGGTTTGTCCAAATACAGGTTTGCCAGGCTTGGAACATCAAACCCTGTAAGCCACATAGCGCAAACAAAGGCAACGCGGAAAGGATGTGACTCCCTTTTGAAAGCAGAATCAACGTCTATCCGGGTCCCATCCGGCAGCTCAAATCCATTTTTCATCAATTGCCGATGAGGCTTAATATCAAAACCCCATTTTCTAAACTTTTCCACTTCCCCCTGCTCTTCGCTCACGATTACTGCCATTTTTGTTTCTTTCATCCAGATCAGCTTATTGGAAAGATAATCCTTCTCTTCACCGGCAGCCATTTTCCATGATGCCTCAATCTCTTCCTCCTTTTGAGCCCAATATTGTTCGATTAGCTCATACATGCGTACACAGGTAAGCTTATCGATAGAAACAAACATCGCCTTCCCGCTTTCCCATGCCGTCGTGTAATGGTCGACAAAATCCTTTGCAATCTGATTAAGCCGTTTTTCCGCCGTTATGATGTGATAATCCCGTTTAAGCTCTCTCTCCAATCGTTCTTTAACATTGATATCCGTTATTTCTATTTGCTCCAGTTTTTCCGCAATGCGCTCATTTATATCGGTAGTTGCTACTCCTAACGTTTCACCGCGAGAATCATAATAAAGCGGCACTGTCGACTTATCCTCTACTGCTCGTTGGAAATCATACGTAGAGACATAATCGCCAAAAACCTTTGAAGTAATCTCATCATCCTTAAATAACGGGGTTCCCGTAAATCCGATAAAATTCGCTTCCGGAAGGGCATTGCGCATATTCAAAGCCAGTACCCCATATTGGGTACGATGGGCCTCATCAGTGATCACAATAATATCCGGGCGCTTGGTATAACCCTCCTTAGGATCAACATCCTGATTGAATTTTTGTATGGTGGTAAAAACGTAGGCCTTATGGTGCGTCATGAGTTCGGCCAGATGCTTTCCGCTTGTCGGCCTGCAAGGATTCTTATCATTGTCCGCCACGCCGCATCCGGCAAATGTGTTATATATTTGCGTATCCAAATCATCGCGGTCGGTGCATATCAGGAATGTATAATTGCCGCCGATTTTACGATGCACCTTTGTTGTGAAGAACACCATGGAATAACTTTTACCCGCGCCCTGTGTATGCCAAAATACGCCAAGCTTACCTTTGGATCTTTCGGGATCATGTAAGGCTTTAATAACCTGATTTACGCCAAGATATTGATGATTCTTAGCAAGAATCTTGATTTTATTCCCCGTTGAATCATCAAAAAGGATGAAATTCTCAAAAATATCCATGAAATTTGCCTTGTTGCAGACACCCTTAAGAAGCGTTTCCATATCCACCACGCCGGGGTCTGATTCCGATAGGCGCTTCCATTCATGGAAATGCTCGAAGCCGGCGGTTATGGATCCTATTTTCGCCTTATCACCATTCGCGAGCATGATGATTGCGTTATGATGAAAGAAATGCGGAATAGTATCTTTGTAGTCGGCCAGATTCCTATCGTAGGCATTTTGAAGATCTTTATGGATATTTTTACACTCGATAAAAAGCAGGGGGATCCCATTAACAAAACCGGCAATATCAATACGCCGCCGGTAAAGGTCTCCCTGGACCCATAGTTCGCGAACGGCCAGGAACTGGTTGTTTGCTGCATCTTCAAAATCAAATACCTTAAGCCGTTCTTTTTTTATTTCCCCATGGTCCCCTTGATATGAAACAAGTACTCCGTCTTTAAAGAGTTTGTACTTATCAAAATTATTTGCCAGTAATGATTGGCTTTGCGAATAATCCCTGACTTGACGGATTGCTTCGTCATAGGCGATTTCGGGAAGATTTGGATTCAGCTTTACAAGCGCTCGTCGTAAGTAAAGGGTAAGCACCACTTCTCGGTCAGAATTTCTGCCCAATAACCCATCAGGCCCGTATGTTTCGTTATTATAGGCATAAACAGACTCCCAGCCGAGTTTATCGCGCAGATAATCTGCTGTGGTCTGTTGGACTAATGTGTCTTCGTTAAGATAAATCACTGTTTTCTCTTTTTTGATTCGATTAACTTTTTCACTTCACGGTCAAAATCGGAAACATAATTTCTATCTTGAATGACACGGTATTTTTCATATTCGCCTTCCGCCAATGCCACTGCCACATCATGGCTGACCTTGCCGCTGTCTTGCAAAATTTCTTCTTCATTGAATTTTAAAAATGCGTCCAGCTTGACTACCCAGTCTTTCATATACATGACAACTCTTTTTTGGGCCTGCATTTCGGCATAATCAAGATACATGGTAACAATCCGGTTGAGCAGGTTTAGTTCCTTTTCATCAAGATAGTTTTTGGCAATACCAACATCGGTTTTCCGGATTTCGCCCTTGGGACTGTTTTTCCAACTGGTCAGGCCCATATATGGCTTTTTGCTGTCTACCCTTTGCGCGATGATTTCCGCGGCTGTCAGACCGCTGATGGCATAATGCAATTTATTCTGTACTGTGGCAAAAAACTGTTTTGTTATGTCTGTATTCGGATCGTAATCGGCGCTGCACTGCGCATAAATATCCGTGATTTTTTGATAGAATCTGCGCTCACTGCTGCGGATATCTCTGATGCGGGCGAGCTGCTCTTCAAAATAATCCTCTCCGAAAATATTTTCCGGATTTTTAAGGCGCTCATCATCCATGGCAAAGCCCTTGATGATGTATTCTTTGAGCACTTGCGTTGCCCATATCCGAAAATGGGTCGCTCTTTGTGAATTAACCCGGTAACCGACTGATATGATGGCGTCAAGGTTATAAAATTTTGTTTGATAGCTTTTTCCATCGCCGGCAGTATGTGCAAAATTTGCACATACTGAATTTTCCTCCAATTCATGCTCTCTAAATATGTTTTTAAGATGTTTGGTAATCACGGAACGATCCACATCAAAAAGCTCGGCGATCTTTGCCTGTGTGAGCCAGACATTTTCATCCCGTAAAAAAATCTCCACCTTAACTTTGCCGTTCGGCGTGGTATAAAGCAGAAATTCCGTAAAGCGGTTTTGCGGGACAATCTGTTTGTTTTTCCTCATGCGTTACACCTCGATCTTCCCGCTCATCAGCCGCGGCAAAAGCAAATCACGAGCCTGGGCAAGTTTTTGGTTTTGTATTGATAACATAAAGATTTGTCTCACCATATCTTCGGCCATAACATCAAACAACCTAACAATTTTTCTACTTGGAAAAATTATTTTCAACCCCGATAATTTTTCTTGTGAAATTCCAGGTTGTGCAGAATTTGAGTTTAAATTCGCCACAGCTTGTTGCACGAACTCTTGAGAAAGAAAAAAATAAAGCCAGTTTTGAATATTATTTTTTGTCCGTAGAATAAAGACATGTTCATTAACGCAACATTTATTGTGTGGAAACCCATGACCTACGATAGTCACCCGTCCTATATTTGCTCCGTCTTTATACAATAAAACATCTTTGGACATTACCTTACCCTTTTTCATATTATGGTAATATTCCTCAGGTACATACTTTTCGCTGGAATAATCATATTTTCCTATGCCATTAACATTTTCTGCGCCAATCGAAGGAATCCCCTCTTCAATAGCACCGCCTTTCGGTCTGCCTCCTGATTCAATAGTGTCTATGATTTCCTTAAATTTTATCCTTTCCCACCCCTCCGGCACGCCATCTACAATTTTAACTTTCTCATATCCTGGGAAGCGAAAATAAACAAACCACTCGCGGAAAATCAATCGCGCCGTTTCTTCTAAAAGCTGGATGCGACGGCGGTTAATATTGATTAAATCGTCATACGAATACGCTATGTCGATAATTTTTTTTTGAGAATCAACATCCGGCAAATCTATTTTTAGGTTTACTAATACTGGTTTAGTTAAATATTGAGTTGCGGCGCCAATTGATGCATTTTTAAAATAATCGAGAACCGGACGAAGAAAAAAATAAAGGTATCTGTTTAAAGCTACTTGATCACTTTTTGATTCAATAATATAGGTTCTTTGATAAGCATTGAATTTTCCGTGATAATACTTCAAAGGGAAAATACCATTGGCATTATTTCCGCCAAGTAATACAGCTTCTGTATCATAGGCGTATTTATCTATAGCAAATGTTTCCTGTGCACAGGTGAAAAAAGGATACTTGCCCCCTTCTACCGCCGCATTGGAATCCAGCTTTCCGGTTTTAATTGTGCAAACATCTCCAAGTTTTGTTTTTTGACTTATCATATCCCCAGCTTCCTAAAATTCTCACTAATTTTTTTTGCTATATCTCCGGCCTTAAGATTCAAATCTTCAAGCTCTTCATGAATCACCCGCATCGCTTCCCCAAAATCAAAATCCGGGTCTTCTTCCTCAGGCGCTACGCCGACATATCTGCCCGGGGTCAGGCTCCAGTCGTTTTCCTCAAGCTCTTTCCTGTCCACCAACTTGACCAAGCCCTCCACGTCCCGAAGTCGCCCTTCAGGAAAACGCTCGGTTAACCATTCAGCCTGATGATAAAAATAGCGCACGATCTTCAACTGATTAACTGCAGTGTCGCGCGCCTCTTCGGTTTGCTTTTTTAGGTTGGTTATCTCCTTTGCCTTCCATTCTTCGCTCTCTTTGGCATTATGCGTGTTAAGGCATTCATCAATCAGTCTGTTGATAAGCCGGAACATGAGCTCGGCTTCTTTAATGAGCTTGTTATTTTTCTCCGCGAATATGTCCAGCTCCTTGACGGCATCAAAGAGTTTAACATCATCCTTGTTTTGCTTCTCCCACCAGGCGAGTTTTTCATCTGCCAGCTTGAAAAATACAGTGCAGTTATCTTTATACGCCTTTATGCAAGCAGCGAGCTCCTTAATTGTCTCGGCAGATTTGCTGTCTTTTGAAAGTGTGGCGATAAATGGGCCAACCTGTTTATTCAATTTGTCAAACACTGCTTCATAATCTGCAGCCAAAGGAATACTTTTTACGGCCTCTTCCAGCGATTTTGAAATATAACCCACAACCAAATCGTGAAAACGTTTTGTCTCGCCTCGGTAGAGCCACACGATAGAAAGGATGTTCTGAAGCTGCTCCGGGCTAAAGTCAAAGATTTTCCGGGTTACCTTTCGATAGATATTCCTGGCATCTATCATCAAGACGTGCCCTTTTCTGTTTAACGGCCCGGAAAATCTACCCTCACCCCCACCCCCTCTCCCATGAGGAGAGGGGAGTTGCTCGAAGATTCTTTGAAGGGTTTGCTCGGGGTAGTTCAGCAGATCATGGTTCGTTATGCGAATAGCCTTAATTCCTTGTGATTTCAGATAGGCGTCTCGCTTAGCGTCTTTTGTCTTACGTTTATCATGAACTAGACCATCCAGTTCTACAGCGATGCGCTCTTCATGGCAGTAGAAATCAAGGATGTAATCGCCTGTCTGATGCTGCCTGCGAAATTTGAGTCCGAGGAATTGCCGATTCCGCACTAACTCCCAGAACAGAGATTCTGCCGGCGTTTGTTGTTTGCACAGCTCTCTTGCACGCTGCACAAGGTCACTGAAATCGTACCCGCCACGGTAATGCCTTAATTCACCCCCTTCTCCCCCTGGGAGAAGGGTCGGGGATGAGGGTTGATCGGGCTTAGCCCGATCAATAAACCACAATTCACAAGGAACAGTCCGGGTATAGAAGAAATTAGACCGGATCGCGATCATGATATCGACATGGCCGGTCTCTATAAGCTTCTGGCGTACCTTCGTTTCACTTTTACCGGCGCTTGAAGCTTGCGAAGACATAACAAACCCACAACGCCCCTTATCGGTCAGATAGCTGTAGAAATAGCTGATCCAGACATAGTTTCCGTTTGAAACCTTTCCTTTTTTATTCACCCCGGCCAAACCGAACGGCAGACGGGGATCATTCTTGATCTTCTCCGCGTCAATTTCATCCACATTAAACGGCGGATTGGCCATAACAAAATCGGCCTTTTTGTATAAGTTGTGCGGGTCTTCATAATATGTAATTGCTTTTTTGATATCGCCGACCAAACCATGCACCGCGAGATTCATTTTAGCCAGATTAATGGTAGTCCCGTTCTTTTCAAGACCATAGAAAGCCAATTGATCGTTCGGATTTTCATGTTGGTTCTCGACAAAATGCGCGCTCTGAACGAACATCCCGCCGCTGCCGCAGGCCGGATCCAGGACTGTGCCCCGCTTTGGTTCTAATACATTAGCAATCAGTGATACTAAAGAAATTGGTGTGAAGAACTCACCGCCGTCATGAGCCTTTTGGTCAGCAAACTGGGTCAGGAAATACTCATAGATTCTGCCGAATACATCGCCGGACACCTTCTTAAGCTCATCGGGATCTAACGTTCTAAGAAGCTGGCCGAGTATTTCATTATCCAGCTCACGATATTCTTGTTTTGGTAAAACACCGCGTAGAGTTTCATAATCAGCCTCTATGGATTCCATTGCATCAATTATCGCTTTTGCACGATCGTCACTATCTTTTAAGCCGACTAAATAATCGAACTGTGCCTCGGGTTGTAAAAATATTGACGACGTCTTGCTGAAATCTTCTTTCATTAACGCTCTTTTAATCCCACCCCTCGAAGGCAATGAAGCCTCGATGTTGTCTTTAAATCCCAAATACCTGCTGTAGGCATGGCGCAAAAACACTAACCCCATGACCGGCATAAAATATTCATTACTGGCGTAATTTGAATTAGCGCGAAGCGTATCGGCCGCACTCCACAGCCGTTTTTCTATTGCTTCGATATTTTCAAGTTGTGACATATGGTTCTCCTTAGAACAATAACCCCTTTTCTTTAAAGCTACTATACCCGTTATCTGTGACAATAATATGATCCAATACCTCTATGTCAAGAATCGCACCTGATTGAATTAATTTTTCAGTAAGCGTGATATCCGCCTCTGAAATTTCCATATTTCCAGAAGGATGATTATGCGCTAATATCAATGCTGAAGCAAAAAGCCTGATTGCCGGCTCAAAAACCTCGCGCGGGTGCGCCAATGCCTCAGTTAAAGCACCGATAGAAACGATTTCTTTATGAATAAGCTGTTTGCGGGCATTAAGATAAAGTACGACAAAGTATTCTTTTTGCTTGCCTCTCAAACTAGCCAGTTGAGCAACAGCTTCCTTAACCGAAGTAAGTATCGGCAGGGAATCGTTAAATGAACCGACCGCACGCCTGCCAAGCTCCAGCGCTGCCTTGATAGTAATGGCCTTTGTGTTCTTTAAGCCCTTAATAGCAAGCAATGCCTTTTGGTCAACTGCCAAAAGTTTAGAAAGCGGGTATTTCCCTAGGGCTTCCTTTGCAATATCTAATGCACTTTTTCCAGACCGCCCTGTGCGGATTAAAATTGCAAGAAGTTCTGCATCACTAAGACTTTCTGCTCCCCGTTCAGAAAGCTTTTCTCTCGGCCTTTTATGTTTTGGTAAGTCTTTGATTTTGGGCATATTTTTCTTCTTTTTCTGTCTATTACTTAACAAGCTTTCGTTTTATACATTGCTCCTACTTTTAATAAAATTCTCTAAGTCCTTCGGATGAACATACCAGCGACCAATCTTAACAGCTTTAATCTGTTTGAGGTTGATAAGTTCTCGCACCCGTTCTTCTGTCAGGTGAATTCTTTTTGCAACTTCTTTAACGGTCAGATGATCTTTTAAATCCATTGCCCACCTGTTTAAGATAGATTTTTAATTGAAATAATGCCGACACCATCTATTCCCTAACATTCCATATGATTCCATACTATATAATATAAGGATCTTATTGCAATCAAAACTTGATACTTTCGTAAAGATCTGTGGGCTTAGGGTAGGAGCACGCTATCCTGTTGAAATTCATTGATAATCTGCCAAAAAATAGGTATCTTGACCCTTACATGGCCATTTTCATGGGAAAAATTGCCGCCATAAGAAGCAGAATTAGTTGTGTATCAAATAACAATAATCATGGTCCTCAATGCAATTTGCAGATAAAAAAAATAGTAATTTGTTATCCACAAAAACATTTGTGGATAATCTGTGAGCTACAAATAGCCATAATCAATAGCGGCTCGGAAATAGGTTTAATTATAGGAAGCTTTCAGCTTTGAGCTTTGAGCTTCAAGCTTTTATGCTTTCAGCTATGTTTACCCCGCCTCGCCCCGTTGAACCGGGTCCCTTTAGGGTGTTCAACCAGGGTGAAACAGCCCGCAGGGCTCCCTGACGAAGGCAGGGGTTTCACCGGGGAGCTACCAGCTAATTCAAAGGAAGTGTAGGGCTCAAGTCTCCGTTTAGCTCATGTCAGATCAGTAAATCGTTCCAGGAAATGCGAAATGAAAGGCTTTGCCAACATTACGGACAACAATTCGTTTGTATTTCTCTCTCAGTAGCTATTTTTAACCAACTCAGCCTTGAGTAGGAGTGGGTAAATCTGATCTGAGACTAGGCCCTGTGATAGGAGACATTAATATAAAACGTATATACAATGCAATGCCGAAGGGATCAGATATTCAACTCTGGAAAGCAGCCTCACTCAAACCTGCGATTTGAAAATACTATCTCAAAAAGTTGAAGACCTGTGATATGAGAGTGATACGCCATAGAATTACAAGTAGTTATAAGCTTTCGTAGGTGGCACTTGTGCAAAGCATGGATAAATTTTTTTAAGCCAGTGCAAAAAGGCTCTTTATGACATCGCGGATAATATGGTATGCATAGATATCTTATGCGAATGCGAAATGGAAAGACATGAACTTTAAGGAATTCAAGGCTGGTCGCTGGGTGCAGCAATATGAGTATAGGAGTTTTTCGCCTGCACTTGTGAACCATGAATGGACGTGGGAAGATCCTCTCATTAACACCCTTCTTGAGGAAGCAACCTGGGCAATTGGGGAACTGAATGCCTTTTCGCTCATAGTTCCTGACGTTGATCTTTTTATTCAGATGCACGTTGTTAAGGAAGCAAATACCTCCAGCCGGATCGAGGGCACAAAGACTGAAATCGAAGAGGCACTGAGCCCTAAAGAAATGGTGGCTCCTGAACGGAGGGATGATTGGCAGGAGGTCCAAAACTACATTAAGGCTATGGGGCAAGCCATCGAAGATTTGCATAAATTGCCACTTTCAAACCGGCTGCTTCAAAATACCCACAAGATTCTCCTTGAGGGCGCAAGGGGTAAAGCTAAGCTGCCGGGGGAATTCCGAAAAAGCCAAAACTGGATCGGGGGCAGCGGTCCATCGGACGCCGTATTTGTTCCGCCTTATCATACCGAAGTGCCTGAGCTGATGAGCGATTTGGAAAAATTTCTGCACAACGATCATATCCATGTGCCCCACCTGATTCGCATAGCCATTGCACATTACCAGTTTGAAACCATACATCCCTTTCTTGACGGTAACGGGCGCATAGGCCGTTTGTTGATCACGCTTTACCTAGTGAGCAAAGGACTGCTGAAGAAACCCACTCTCTATTTGTCAAACCACATAGAGAAGCACAAAACCGCCTACTACGATGCCCTGAGTCGCATCCGGGAATCCAATGACCTTGGGCAATGGGTACGTTTCCTCCTTACGGCGATTCGCGATACAGGAATCAAGGGAACTCAAACTTTTCAGGCCATTCTTGACCTTCGAAAGGAAGTCGAAATCAAAGCACTCTCTTTGGGCAAGAGGTCCGAAAATGCGCGACTGCTCCTAAATCATCTTTATCGAAAACCGCTTGTAACGCCTGTAGAGGTTGCTAAACTGTTTCATGTTACTCACCAAACTGCCAGCTCATTGATCCGCGATTTCGAGTACCTCAATATCCTAAAAAAATGGGAGAAAAAGGGGCGCAGCCAGTCATATGTTTTTGCCCGCTATCTAGCTCTGTTTTTGGAGCAATCCATGTAAAAATAAATGTCGTATTTTACATCTTTGCCGATTCATGTAAATTTATGACCCTTTTCCTTACATTAATATCGAGAAATGTAAAGAAAGAGTCCTCCATTTTAGGAATTTTTAGGGTTCTATCTGACCAGGTGCGCAGGGAAGGAGGGGACGCTGGTAAAAAAGTAAGTTTCTTTCCGCTTGCTTTATTTATCAGACGCCGGTCCGATGCTTCGCACGCGGATAAATATAAAATAAAAATCTGGGAAGCGCAGGGACGAGGAGCGGTTTGACTTCTTTAAATAGCAAATCGTTCCAGGAAAGAGCTCTTCCCACCTCTTTGTTAACTGGAATACGCTCGGGTGTCGTGCCACTGGCAAACCTGTATAACTCCATGGGGGTCAAGGATAATGATAGGTTCGAATTCCTCTCCCAGGAGGTAGGGATTGATGAGAAAAACTTTCACTCCCCAATGCGCAATACGGCATCAGAATAGATAACAGAATAGAGATTGTAGATGGGGGCAGGCATAACTAACGGACAACAGCAGAAGAATTCCTATCGCAGACTTTCAACTCATTAAGGAAGATTATTACAAAATTGATGTTTTTGTGGAGACTAGTAAAGAAGCTGAAGACATCTGGAGAAAATTTATAATAAATATGAAGAAATAAACCTGAATGGTTGTATATATGAAATCTTAGAAAAGAATATTACTCTAAAAGAAGAAGAATTTGGCATAGCAAAACAACAAAACTACTCCTTCATCACCCCTTGGCTTGCCTTAAACAAAAAGAGCTATGAAAAATATCAAAGATTGGGAGCCTGGCTCAAAAGAAAAAAGATGATGGGCAGAATTTTGGTGGGCAATGTCATTTCTATGTCAAAGGGATTAGGTTATACGGTGCCGGCGCCAATTGAAGTTAGGAATCTAAATCTTAAAGAAATTCAATCCTGTCTTAAAGGCAACCCTATGCTTGGATTTCTTGGCACTTTTTCTATCAACTTTGAGATACCTGACTACTGGGGAATTGGCAAATCGGTGTCAAGGGGGTTTGGTACTGTGAAGAGGTTAAAAGATATTAGGGATTAAGGAATTTAAGATTTAGGAATTGTGAACGCATTGAAGAGGTTTGAGGGCTCAATATAGAATCAGAAAATTTTTTTAAATTGATCCGGTGATACAATTTTGATGGACTCGAATTCCTTAATTTCCAGGAGATGTTTATCACCTGAGATAATGTATTCACAATCTGCGGTAATGGCACATTCTAATACTCTATTATCACTGGGGTCATTGGGGATTAAGTTTATTATGACTTCTGGCTCAACAATCTCTGCAACCTCAATGATGATAGATAGAAATTCATCAATTTCGTCTTGATTGAAATGGAATTTATGGTAAGAGAGCACTCTTTTTATTTCGGAGAGCAAGGGGGAGGAAAGGTATAACTGGAAATGGCCTCTAATACATTTCTGAAAAATTTCATGAGGGCTTCCTTTCCATCCAAAAGCAGAAATAATAACATTGGTATCGAGGACTATTTTCGTGCCCATTGGATGGCCTTTACAACATCTGTTTTGTTCACCCCTTTCTCTTGAAACCTCTTCTCTATTGTATTGGCCAGATTAATAAAACGTTCACTCAAGGAAGGCTGTTTTATTTTTCTTATAACGATGAAATCCTTGCTGTTAAAAATAAAAAGTTTATCATCTTTTTTTAAATCGAGCGAATCTTTAATTTCAGGAGGTATTTTTAAATCACCCGACTTATCAACTGTAATAATCTTTTCCATAATTTTTCTCCTCAACGAAATACATTTATTAATAATGTAGCAAAAAAGGATAACATTTACAATTAATCTTTAGATAGTGTGATTATTTGAGCATGAGCTTTCTTGGCACCTTTTGAGTCAATTTTGAGATCCCTAACTACTGGGGTATTGGCAAATCTGTGTCAAGAGGGTTTGGGACGGTAAAAAGAGTTGAGAGTCAAGAAATTAGGGAGTTGGTGGGTTTAAATTTCAAGGATTTTTGTTAAGGGATTTGATAACATATTGGAATCCAATGAGAGCATAACTTATGCTGATAATACTGAGGATGACGGAGATCAAACTTCCATCACGGCCTCAGATATCCTTGAATACCTGTTTTGCCCCAGATTTATCTATTTTGAAAACTACCTGGATATACCTCAGCATGAAGAAAAGCGATTCAAGGTACAAAAAGGCCGCAGAATTCACGAGGATAAAACAAAGCTGAACCCACAATACCTGAGGAAAAAACTAGAATGTGTAGAGCAAAAGAAATCCGTATATCTCTCTTCTAAAAGAAAACACATCAGGGGCATCGTGGATGAAATATTATTTATGGGTGATGGCACTGTCGCCCCCCTTGATTATAAATATGCGGAGTATAAGGATGTGACCTTTAAAAATCACAAATATCAGTTGACTCTTTATAGTCAATTGATCAAGAAGCATTTTAATGTGCCTGTTAATCGTGGCTTTATTGTTTACGCAAGAAGCAGAAATAAATTGATCGAGGTCTTAATATCTGAAAAGATGTATTCAGAATTGGATATCATTATCAGTGCACTTCTGGATATAATACAAAAGGGAGTATATCCAAAATCCACTAAATACAAGTCAAGGTGCGCTGATTGCTGCTACCGAAATATCTGTGAAAAGGTGATTTAAAAGAAAAAATGAAGAGATATTATAACGTTAACATTACTCTGGTGACTGGAATATTGGCTATTTTAGGCCTAAATAACCCATTTCTAGCACTTTTTAAAGGAGGTGAAGAAACCTGTAATTGCTTGTTTTTGAAGGAAATATAGCAAAAATAAGATTAGAAAAGAGAATCCACTAAAACAAGGATTGAAACTATTTTTCGCTTACAAGTTCAACTTCAGTATAAGCTAATTAGAAAAGAGAATCCACTAAAACAAGGATTGAAACTTTCATGCCAGCAGGCAATCGTTTTTCAGCCCTTAATTAGAAAAGAGAATCCACTAAAACAAGGATTGAAACAGCGGTTTGCAATCATGGCGTGGATTATGAAATCCATTAGAAAAGAGAATCCACTACAACAAGGATTGAAACCTTGGGCAATATAGGGTATGGAGGTTTTAATTTTTTACATTTGATTGATTTCATTGCTCGCAGGATGCCATAAGCGGAATAAAGTAGCTTTTTACGGGTTTATGAAATTTGGTGAGTTTCTTTAATTGAATATATCATCCGAGATTGTCCCATCTGCCACCTTACTAACTGGTCCAATCATTGAAATAGAGAAATCATCAGAGATGGTAATTTCAATTGTGCCTCCAGGCATGTTAACAGCCAACTGAGAATCACAGAAGCCTAGCTTATAGGCAACGGCTGCTGATGCACTACTACTACTGCCTGAGGCTAGGGTATATCCTGCTCCTCTCTCCCAGATCTCGATTTTGATATTTTTCCGATTAATAATTTTCATGAGCTGGACGTTCGTGCGATTTGGAAAGCGAGGATCTTTTTCGATAAGAGGGCCCAATTTCTTGGCTTCTTCTGCACTTATCTCATCACGCAGAATAACGCAGTGAGGATTCCCAATAGTGGCTGCACAAAAAATAATCTCCTGACCATTTACGATAATTTTTTCATTGAGAACCTCTCGAGGAGGTCCGTCAACTGGTATCTTTTGGCTGTCAAAGCTGACTCTACCCATGTCAACAGTGACATTTTTACCGCCTTTGTGCACGCGGGATATAACCTTGCCTCCCGCAGTCACTATTATAAATGATCTTTCTTGAACCAATCCTTTATCCC
>JAWOBA010000039.1:0-3462 GCA_046498285.1 Desulfatiglandales bacterium
GCACCTCGTGAGCCTTGGCGAGTTTTTCAACGGACTTGAGTTCGATGACGATTTCATTTTCGACCAGTAAGTCGACATAGAAGTCGCCAATCACCTGTTTTGCATAATAAACCTTGAGAGGCTTTTCTTCCTCTACCCTCAGTTGGTTTTCTGTTAACTCGATGACCATTCCCTTTTTATAAACGCTTTCAAGGAAGCCGAAGCCGAGGGTGTTGTGGACTTTGTAGGCGCACTGGATGATCTTGGCTGTGAGGTCTTGGTGTTTCATTTACTTGGCCCCGGTTGAACACCCCCGTGTACCATCTTCCGGAGCTACCCCGGTGAAACAAGAAAACAAGAGAGGTTTAACTGGGCAGGCAGGGCAGGCTGAAAGGGAACCCCGGTGAAATGCGCTTCGCTGTCGTAAACGAATTGCACAGGGTAAACCCGGTTCAACGGGGCCCCGCAGAAGCGGGATCTTCGCTTCGCTGCGACAAGCGGTTTTTTTGTTTTGCAATGACAATTTGGGCATCCAAATTCTTATTGCGAACAATCCGCCCTAGGCGGATAAATCCTTCGGCGCGGGAGGGGACATTGAATGTTGATCCCGCGATTCGCGGGATTGAACATTTAAGGAGCCCAGGATCAGAACACAGCAAGCCCTGACGGGTTACGAGGGTCGTCCTTCAGCCTCTAACCATATTTTACCTCTAGCTCAGCCTTAGAAACCCTCGACAGCCTCGGAGCTAATAATTGTTCTATCCTCACGTAAACTACAGGTTGTCCCTTTTCTCTCTGCCCTTCTGCTATCCTTAAATTGTATGCAGATAAGTCCTCATCATACTCGGGAAGCAGCACAACTTGGGCCCCTTTTGGTATCTTATCATCAAACTCTGGATGCTCAAAAATGTATTTACTAAATTCAATACTCAAACTCATATTCTTTTCTATCATTTCTCTCTCATCTCTTTCGCTCATATCTTACCCTCCCTTACAAATCTTTCCTTGTACAGTTCCCAGTTGTCCTTAATATCGTTTTCTGCGAAAGTCAGAGCGTCATTCCTGTCGGTAATAAAAAGAGGCGTTTTCCGCTTTTCTTGCTTCATAGTAAGGAGATCTCTGTGAACAAAACCATGAGAGGTATCATACCTTACTACGGGCAACCACTTGCCATCTATGAAAGTTTCATATTGTACCGCAAAGTCGATAATTTGTCCCTTGATCCTAACGTGATAATGACGATACCTGTCCTTTTGACTGAAGGGAAGAACAAATTCAATCTCTCTTGAAATTGCCAACTGCCTACGCCCTCATCTTGATATTACGATGCAGTTTAGGGATCATTTACTTGATTCCCGATGCTATTTTTTTAACTGTGAGGTCGGGATATTGGCTGGGGTTAGTGACCTCAACAAGTCACCGAGATTATTACAATAGACTTTAAAAATGGAGACGCGGAGCCATGCTGCTATGATGCTTTTTTGTTCAACTTGCTGCATTGTTTTCTGCTCTGAAGTATAGCGCTTTTCCGGACGGTGGGTCGTCAGCCCTCAAGTAGAAGCTCTCTCAGAAGCTATGGTCTGGGCTATGCTTTGTCACCAAAGCATTCGCACTTGCTCCCCTGTCTCCGAAATCGCATCTCATTCATCTCTGAAATCCACTAATGTCTCAAAAGATGCCAATCTGAGCTTTCTGTTTAGTGTCTTAATCCTGGCATCATACTCGGAGCGAAGTTCCAGCGCCTCGTACAAATACAATGGCTTCTTTTTTTCTTTCATCGTATACGCTCCTTTCTTCGGATATCAAATCGTGTTGGTCCTTGATCAGCGATTGCTCCTCGTCCCAGAATTCCTTATCTTCGTCATAGAACATCTCTTTGACCCTATCATAGTCCAACTCCACAAATCTGCTGCGGACCCTTCTTTGGCAATAATTGAAAACAGGGATATGAACAAAGCAGTGGAAAAGCTGGCTCAAATCACCGTACCACGCCTTCCAAGTTGTCCACTGATGACCGTCATTGGCTTCTATGTCTTCTGGATCTCTGAGTCTCAACTTTAGTTTTGGTAATGGTATGTCAGGGATACCATCACAGCACCACTCGGCCATTCGTTCCAGACCGAATACCCACCAGGGTCCATTTTGGAGATCAATAAATGCTGTCTCGTACACGCTGTTTATGCCATACCTCCAGGTCTTCATCTGATGTTTGCGTCTGTTACTGTGCGAGTCTCTCAAATGGGTCCCGATACAATTGCCGTTGCCCGGAAATCCGCCCAAAAATCCTCAGTCCACGATTATTGAAGTAGTGGTCCGGTCAGGTCCATAGGGATTCGCGAATTCTAATTAGGCGAATCATCATGGCTTCTTCTTCTGCCCTGTGTTGTTGTTCAATTTCATGCAAGTGATCCAAGATACGCTTGCACTGTGCCTTTTCTTCCGCACTTTCTGTCTCATCATCAAGCCAAAACTTGTGTCCGGTCTCGTCACGCTTTCGATCACACCACGTGCTCCAGCCACTTGTTTCATGTGGGTCCGGACGCTTTCGATATACTTCGGTCCACCACTTGTACAGTTCACGAGTCTCTATTGCTCCAAGAGCCTGTGGCGTTGGCTTTTTGTAGTTAGGGTCGTCGGCAGCTATCCATTCTTCGTCAAAAGTAAGCTTGCTTGCCCACTCGAGATAATCCAGGCCTGCTTTGGCGCTACGCCAGTTGCGCCACCGAAACCAACCTGTGGCCCAGAATGGCGCACCATATTTCCTGCGATCTTCCTTGATACCGCAGGCAACTTGACACCAAGCGAGTTCTATTTCAACGAAATCAACAAGCTCGTTAAAAAGACAAGGAAGGAAGCGGTAACCGAGGTCACACCAAGTTCCAGGCCGTATATCACGGGGGTGAGCGGTAAGGGCATGAGTCTCAGTAACCCATCTATTGTTAACGTAATATTTTGCATCATAGACTTTATCCAGAGGCCAGCAAATGACGTTTTGAATAACATCCAGGACCTCTTCAGCGATCCAGTAGCGAATGGGATGTATTTGTTTCGCATTCTCTTCCCATTCACGCCAACCAGAGCCGGTCTTCGCACCACCTTTAACCGTACCACGAATCCAGTCTGCGAGCTTACTACAACTCCAGTAGTTCTTACGTTGTGTCATGACAGAGTCAATGTAATGGGGGACGTTGTTACCTTGTGACTTTATTTGGCGCGGATTTCACGGATGACACGGCTTTTGGTTTTTTTGTTGTTGCCACTTTGCGACCCTGCTTTTTGAATGGCCACTCCACTAGGGTCTAAGCTGAAATCCCAGGCCAACATGCTCAAAATGATCATCTGCTGTAACGATATCTCTCAGTCCGAGTTCTTTCATGACCGTCATTGAGGTGAGATCAGTGAAAGATATTCTCGGCTTATCATCAAATTTCAAACGCATTTTCTTCGCTTCTTCAAATCGCAAAGGGGTGATCCACTCAACAC
>JAWOBA010000118.1:0-4601 GCA_046498285.1 Desulfatiglandales bacterium
TCATCAAATGCTTCGCTAAATTCCAAAAACTCGGCCTAAAGGCCTCAAACCTGCCCGCCATCGCACCCGCTCAGGCGAGGCGGGCGGGCAATTTGTCCCGCTTGCAGCGGGATTAACGCTCAGCATTTCCTGAATCTATTTCCAAAAGTGGCCAAAATCGCTCGCAAAAGACTTTTTACGAGTTTGTCAAAATTGATACATGGAATACAGGGCAAATAATATCTTGGGCCATGTTCGGAGGTTTATTTTACATACATTGAGTAAACTGAGAGGATTATACTTCATCTATGTTAATACCCAGAGAACTCTCAAGCCATCTGGCAACTAATATCCGGTGACAAAAGGCTTCGCGTGGCTCATGACAAAGTAATATCTTGCCATCCAGATCATTATACACCTTTTGTGGATCGAGCTTATGCAATGTTTCATTATAATATCTTTTCTTATAATCCTTTTTAGTTATCTTTCCTGCCCTCCATGCTCGAAGAAGGCTTAAAGATGGTATCAAATCAGAATATTTTTCAAATTTATATCCTTTTATAGACCAGGGGAAATCGTTCCTCGCAATGCTTATTGTATGTTCTTTATCCTTTGAAACTTTAAAACAACTGGTCTTAATCATAAAGACCTCCTTGACACTCTATTTTCTTGACCCCTCGAAGTATTTACTATATATTTTGAATATTCGCAATGATAACTTGAGGAGTTAAGGAAAAATGGCAAAAAGAGAAATTGCATACTTTCACATTTTCCATGAGGTATCGAGATCTATTCTCTCAGTGCTTGATTCAAAAGAGGTACTCCGCCTTATTGTGAGAAGAATCGTCCCAGCAATGAAATTAAAGGCGGCCAGCCTGAGACTCTTAAACGAAAAGACCAATGATTTAGAATTAGCTGCATCCCGTTTCCTGAGCAAAGAGTATCTAAGAAAAGGAGTTCTTGATGCAGACAAAAGTGTACCAGAGGTCTTAAAGGGAAAACCAGTTCTGATTACTGATGCCCAAAATGATCCAAGGATTCAGTATCGGAAAGAAAAGGCAACAGAGGGAATTGCCTCTATTTTAAGCGTACCAGTTCAGGTTCACAATAAGGTTATTGGAATGCTGAGACTCTATACATCCTCTCCTCGATCATTTACTGAGATAGAGATCGAATTCGCATCTGCCCTGGGTGAAATGGCTGGATTAGCTATAATAAATGCCAGAATGTACGAAAAAGAAAAGGAAAAACTAATCGAGCTTTTTAAAAAAGGAGGTGTAAAACCTGTCCATCAAGAGAAAATTACAAAATACGGGGTTAATATTAAAACCAAAGGAGCTTTTGACACCAAAAGATCCACTGAATTTTTCAAGATCTTGCACGAGGTTACGCGAGACCTGCTCTATAATTTAAACCCAAGTGATGTATTGGGTTCCATGGTGGAGAAAGCTATCCAGATTTTGCATATCAAGGGATGTTGCATATATCTTATAAATGAAACAACGGGTAGGTTGGAAAGGGCCGCCTCCGGAGGGTTAAGCAAGACATATCTTCAAAAAGGACCGCTCAACGCAAACAAGAGTATGCCAGGTGTGGTAAAAGGAAAGGTCGTTTTTATAAAAAATGTTGCTACAAACAAAAATATTCAGTATCGAGATGAAGCAGTAAAAGAAGGAATTGTATCGATATTATCTGTCCCCATCTTTGTTAAGGGATATGTCATTGGAGAGGTTAGGCTCTACTCAGCAAATGAGAGAGAATATGATAATGAAGAGATAGAATTTATTCTCGCCTCAGCAGAGATTGGTGGCATTGCCATCACCAATACTAAATTCTACCAAAGACTAAAAAATGATATTACATTCTGGGAATCAACCCTTTCATATCTTGATATGGTTTAGAGAGGTGCTAAGAGATCTTCCTTTTATCACGATAATAGTTTCGTATAGTAATTAATTTACCTGCATATTCCTTCCGAAAGTAGAGCAACTCATAATTCTCAATTTCTTCAGCTAACGGCTCTAAAAAAGGTGTAATATCGACCCCGAAACTGTTCATCTTTTTTTTGTCAGCTTCGTGTATAATCAATAGACTATAATAATATAACAGGAGCCTCAATTTTGTTTTTCTTCGAAATAGGTAGGCTCTTCCTCCTATAGAATTTACCAAAAAACCGGCATATCTATACAATGTATCCAGCGTTGGTTGAATTTCCTTTTGACCACATTCTTCGCTTGACATAAGCCATTGATAAAATAATGCAATGTTAATCTCCATAGTATCTGCTTCATTCTCCAAGATTACTTTTATAAGTTTTAAATCCTTCGAATCTAAGACCCTGTAAAAATGATAGATATTCTTGATAATCATATCATAATCAAAGCCTTCTCCTGCTGGAAGAGGAGGATTTAATGATAAAGATCGAATAATTTTTGTAAAGCGACTGAACGTGTCTTCCCCTAGTTCTAATTTTTTGACATAATCCCTTTCATCAAGGTAGCTGAAAAACTCCTGAAGATCCCTTTCCATCTTCTGACACTGATCTTCCAGTCTCATTGATTTGTTCTCAACTTCTTTTTCCCCTATACCTTCTTCAATCTCTTCCTGGGATATTGACAGAGTTGGCGATTGAGCTGTAGTATTTTTTGGATCTATAGGTGTTGTTTCACGCTCTTCTAATTTTCCCCCCTCTGTATCCTGAAGGGTTGATTGTTTTCTGCTCTCATTGCCAAAATAGGTGAAGTAGAAGATCAACACCCCAACTGCAATAAGGACAACTGTCAAGAGTAATAATCCCCTATTCCATTTCATGTTTGTCCCCCCATCTTAGTTTGAAGATTTAGTGGCAAATCAAGGGTTACAACGGTTCCTTTGCCGCCCCTACTTTTGATGTCAACCTTTCCATGGTGATTCATTACAATCTGATAAACCATAGTCAACCCTAAACCTACTCCTGTTGTCTTGGAAGTGACAAAAGGATTAAGTATGGAACCAAGTTTATCCTCCTCTATGCCTATACCAAAATCCTCAACAACAATTCTTATAATAGAATCTACTGCCCGTGCTGAAAGTTTAAGGGCACTATTTGTAGGCAGGGCTTCTATGCTGTTTTGGATAATATTTTTCAATGCCCTTGATATCTGTACCCTATCCAGGGTAACGATAGGCAAACTATCTTCAATATCTGTCTTCATATGAATAGATTGCCTGGCCATAATTGGTAAAAAATCCCTTATAATGTTGGATAAGAGGCTGTTTATATTTTCGGGTTGCAGATAGGCAATCTGCATTTCTGCAATCTCTTTTACATCCTGAACAAGTTTTTCAAGCCTCGTAGCCTCATTAAGAATGATATCCAGATATTTTTGGAATTTATTATCCTTTTCTAAATCTGCCTTCATCCTCATTGCAAAACCACCAATTGACATAATAGGATTCCTCACCTCATGGGCGACTCCCTGCACAAGATTTACTATGGCTGCTGAGCGCTCCGAACTGATGAATTTTTGTTGTGTTATCTTTAGTTCTTCGGCAGTTAATTGATAATGTTCCTTTATCCGCTGACAAAGTTTTGCATTATCCAGCGCAACAGTCACCTGCTGAGTAAGTGCGGTGAGAATCTCACTGTCTTCCTGGGTAAATGGCTTCCCATTTTTTTTATTGATGACCTGAATAGCGCCTGTCGTCTTTCCCCTTATTATAAGTGGAACACAAAGAAGCGACTGGGTAGTAAAACCGGTCTGCCTGTCAACGCGATCACTAAACACAGGGTCTTTGTGCACATCTTCTACAATCATTGGTTTTCCGGTCTGGATAACCCAGCCGGCAATGCCTTCACCAAGCTTCAATCTCTTGGACTGGAGAAATCCACCCTTCCCTTCCCTTGCAAATCTAACAATAATATCATTTTTTTCTGTATCAAACTCATAGACTGAACTGGCTTCGGCATCCATAAACTCCTCTGCCGCCTTCATGGTAAAAGTAAGTACATCACTGGTTTGGAGGGATGAATGTATAAGGGCGCTCAATTTTATTATGGCAGACAATTCCCTTCGATATGTATCATCAGTAAGACTTTTTCTCATATAATATCCTTTATCGAGACCTTTGCATACCCCTCTTGATCTAAAGACGATGGGCTTTTTTTCAGTTCCCTCCGGGTCGTAGGCCCTCCCTTCCGGGGCGGAGTCCCCTCCAGGACGGAGTCGGGCCGGAGGCCGAGGCTCCCGTGCTGGTCTTTTCAGCAACGTATCCATGGGGGAGTTTTGCCCCCTCCGCATTGCCCCGATAAATCGGGGCCTGCGGGTTCCCCCACTGATGCGTTACGAAAAGACAGCACCCTTCCACCAGTCACTTCAAAAAAGTCCATCGTCTTTTTGGGGATGGTGAAAATCGCCGGGTTTTTCAAAGGTCTCTTATCTTTATTAAGCCCTTTCTAAATGAAGTCAGGTTATTTCAATTTCTTAGCTTTTTATTATAACGCAATTAACATTATTGGTAAAACAAAAAATCTAAGAAAAACAAAAGGCCTTGACCCTCATATAAGCGTATGATATTACATGAACCATCATTCATAATTACTCTTCCCTTTGATCTCTTTTATAAGGAGGAAAAAATGCAGC
>JAWOBA010000119.1:0-6727 GCA_046498285.1 Desulfatiglandales bacterium
TTGTATAACCTTGCTTTATCGAAAGACGATGGGCTTTTTTGAAGTGACTGGCGGAAGGGGAGTGTCTTTTCGTAACGTATCCATGGGGGAGTTTTGCCCTCTCCGAGCGGGAGGCTCTCCGAGCCGGAGGCCCTCCGCATTCCCCTCGACAAGCTCGGGGCTGCGGGTTCCCCCACTGATACGTTACGAAAAGACACGCCCCTTCCACCAGTCACTTCAAAAAAGCCCATGGTCTTTCGATAAAGGGAGAGGCTTTGCAAAACCATAGAAACAGGAAAGGTGGCTTCATGGAGCGCGACTTTTACATACTTTTTCGGGGTACCCGCCCGCCTCGCCTGAGGGAGAGCAGGCTCGCGATGGCGGGCAGGCCCGCCCGCCTCGCCTGAGGGAGAGCAGGCTCGCGATGGCGGGCAGGCCCCCAGCTCATAGCTCCCCTCCGCCGCAGGCGGATTCTCTTTCTCCCTTTCTTCCGGAAAGGGAGAAAAGAAAGAACATCCAGTTAATCCTGTAAATCCTGTCTAAAAAAACACTCAAAATAAGTGGGCAGAGCGTTAGCAGATGTCTGCCCCGCTTCGCCCCGTTGAACCAAGGCCCTTCAGGGTGTTCAACCGGGGTAGCTCTGGAAGATGGTACCGGGGCGTCTTTGCGGTTCAAAAAAAGAGAGCAAGAGCCAAACGGAGCTTTAATCCCCATCTCATTGTCTTTCGATCAAGAGGGGTTATGCAAAGGTTTCACCTATTTTTGACTTGAAATCTCCATTTTTATATGTAAAATGGAGTTATGTACGCCAGAACACTTAACTATCCTATAGACAAGAGCTTTTTCCTTTTCGGGCCCAGGGGGACCGGGAAAACAACCTGGGTAAAAAACTCTTTTCCAGGCGGTATCCTGATTGACCTTCTGGATTCGGCGCTATACAATTCATTGCTGCCTGCGCCGCAGCGCCTGGAAGACTTCATACCTCCAGGATTTGATAACTGGGTAATCATCGACGAAATACAGCGCATCCCTGAACTGCTGAATGAAGTCCACCGCCTGATTGAAAACAGGCATATCAGGTTTGCCCTGACCGGTTCCAGTGCGAGAAAACTGCGAAAAAAAGGGGTGAATCTCCTGGCCGGCAGGGCGGTTACCCGCTCAATGCATCCTCTCACAACAGGAGAACTGGGTGACGATTTTTCTCTTGATCATTCCCTTCGTTACGGCCTACTGCCCTCTGTGTATATTGAATCAGACCCAGGTGATTACCTGGACAGCTATGTGCATACGTATTTGCGGGAAGAGATACAGCAGGAGGGCCTGACCAGAAATCTGCAAACATTCGCCCGCTTCCTGGAGACCGCCAGTTTTTCGCAGGGAGCTCTACTCAATATTGCGGAAATTGCCAGAGAATGCGGCGTAAACAGAAAAATGGCCGAAGAATATTTCCGCATTCTTGAAGACCTTCTTCTCGCAAGTCGCCTGCCTGTGTTTACCAGACGGGCCAGAAGACGCATGACAGCCCACCCTAAATTCTATCTATTTGATGCTGGCGTTTTTCGGGCTATCCGGCCCAAGGGCCCGCTTGACCGGCCTGAGGAGATTGACGGAGCCGCGCTGGAAACGCTCGTATTTCAGGAACTTCGGGCAATTAATGAGAATTACCGGATGGGTTATGAATTCTATTACTGGCGGACATCGAACGGGCAGGAGGTTGATTTTGTGCTCTATGGGGAACAAGGACTGATTGCCATTGAAGTTAAGCGGACATCAACTGTTAGACCCAGAGAGATGTCGGGCCTAAAGGCATTTCTCAAGGATTATCCTATGGCCAAACCATTTCTTTTGTACGGCGGACCCCATCATCTCTTTGAAAAGGGCATCGAGTTCATTCCCCTTGAAAAGGCAATAAAAAACCTGCCTGATATTCTGAATGGAAAATAATGATAGGAAATCGATGAAATCATGAAAAGGATACCCAAAGTAAAATTTGATTCCTGTCAGAGGGCTAAAACTTCATTTTGAGGTGCAACCTTCCTTGGAAAAATTATGGCATCCTGATTTTATAGCACACGCTTCTTTCAAAAACTTGTAATTTAACCCAGATTATGCAGTAGGTATCGTCACGAGGGTTGAAAAAGCTCATCGAGGGTCAGGGGATGTTATGCCTGAAGATTTTAAAGCCGGGTTTTTAAAGACGCTTTGGGTTATTAGAGACTATTTGTCGGTGATTGTTATTGGGGGTTGATCCCCTCATTTAAAGAGAAATAAGATTTTTTAATCACGAGAGCCCCTTGACATCGAAGCTGATATATGATGAATCATACTGTCAGTGATAAATTGAGGATTAGTGTTGTGATGAAGCCTTTGATCGAAGCCTTTCGCTTTTTTCGGGTATATATGCGGGATATAGTAACATTCCTTTTGTATGCTACAGTTCCCGTGATAATTATTGAAAATTTTATTTCATATTATGCAATTCGTTTCAATTTTCCCATAGAGGTCAAACATCTTCCTATTATTTTGCACTTTTTCTATCAACCCATTTACACCGGGGGCTTGATTTACCTTATTTCCAGGGTACTTGAAGGAGAAAACTGGGATGTAAAAGGATGTCTATTGGTAGGAGTAAGGTTCTGGGCAAATCTCTTGATTGTTAATGTTATTAGCTCAGTAATGATTATCCTTGGTCTCTTCGCTTTTATAATTCCCGGGGTATTTATTTTTGCACGGTTATCATTAGCGGAATTCTGCGTGGTGCTTGATAAACTTAGCCCTATTGATGCCCTATATCACAGCAACAAAATTAGTAGGGATTTTATGTGGCAAATTATTATCAGCGCCCTGCTTCTTTTAGTAATACTGTTAGGATGCCAGCTCGTCATCCACCTCGTAATAGTAACCCTTTCTTTAGAGAATATAGTTACATTCATGGTTACTGAATTATTGATTATTATTTTGTGGTCCATGTTTACTGTACTATTTTTTCGTTTTTATGATTTAGCTAATAATGCGACACGGCAATCGGATAATCATGAAAACCAGTCAGAACCTTTGAACAACGGGAGATGATTTCCAGATTTGGGTGGCGGGCCAATTACTGAGGGGAGAGATACAAATTGTCTAAAGAGGAACATTACCGAAAATTGGAACATATGTATGCTTCGGCGGCGTGTAACAAATACTATGCGCCGACATTACGCGTGAGTGAAGGGTATACGGAACTGATTATTCCTGTACGGAGCGATTTCTTTCATTCCGGGGGGTCTGTGCATGGTGCAGTCTATTTTAAGGCACTTGATGATGCAGCTTTTTTCGCTGTAAGTTCATTGGTGGATGATGTCTTTGTGCTAACCGTCTCTTTCAACATATATCTCACTCGTCGTATTTCAGAAGGGAAGATGAAATCAACTGGTCGAGTTATTCATCGCTCTCAGCGCGTCTTTGTAGCTGAGTCTGAGGTTGTTGATACCAATGGACGGGAAATTGCACGGGGAAGCGGCACTTTTATGAGAAGCACTATTCCACTTTCCCCGGAGGTTAACTATGGCCCTGTTTTATAACTGCATAACAGTTATGATGATCCCCTTCCTTGGTTGTGATATTTGAGCGGGTTCGAACAGGGGTCTTAAAATACGAGGATATATAGGAAATGGTAAAACATATCGGAATTGTAGCGTGTAGTGCTGAGGGAGCAGCTCTCTGCTACAGAACTATTTGTGCAGAGGCGCCGGGCGAAATGGGTGAACATAGGCATCCAGAGATAACTATGCACACTCACCCGCTTTCTGAATATATGGTACATATACGTGCAGGAAACTGGGATGAGGTTGCACACCTTATGCTCTCTTCGGTCCGCAAAGTTGCACAGGCAGGAGCCGACTTTGCAATTTGCCCTGATAACACCATTCATCAGGCCTTTGATCTTGCAGCACCCAAATCGCCAATCCCCTGGCTCCATATTGCAGAGGCAGTTGGAGAACAGGCCAAAAAGAAGGGATTTACACACCTTGGAATACTGGGAACAAAGTATCTTATGACAGGGCCGGTGTATCCTGATGCCCTGAAAAAGTTTGGTATTATCACTGAAATACCGGAGGAGCAAGATCGGGAGGAGATTGACACAATAATATTTAATGAACTTGTCAATGGTATTTTTCCTGAAAAATCTCGGCTCTATTTCAACAAGGTTATACAATCGCTTAAAAGTCGCGGCTGCAATGCAGTTGTTCTTGGATGTACTGAGATTCCATTGATTGTAGACCCAAACGATTGTCCTCTGCCAGTATTGGATTCCACGCGTTTACTTGCACGAGCGGCTTTGAAAAGGGCGCTTGGGAAGGCATAATTAAATTCTCACTACGAGGAGTTGATATCACTCGTCCTTTTTAGCATGACACTGATTGTCCAGCTGTGCAGGTCTCACTGCACTCCATACATAAGAAAACCAGTGTTTGCCCGGGATGCCGAAATTTTTCATACTATAAGGAGGTTGGAATATGGTACGTGCTATCTTCTTTTTTCTGATAATGGCGGCAACAATACTATCTTTCGGATGTTTTGATAGTCCTGAGAAGAATGCCCGAAAATCTTCTCAACCCCTTGGAGATGCAGAGCTCTATATTTTTTCACCTGGCGAGAAGTATTTTTTACACCATGCTAAACCATATCAACTGTCTCCTCATACATCGCTTAAAGATGCACTCGATAGTCTTGGAAAAAACCTGGCTGAGACATATTTTCAAAAGACATATACAGGCAAGACAACAAAGATCCGCTTTGAGGTAGTAGACATAGATCAGATAGTCATACCTTCTCGAACGCTACGCATTGCCACGATAAATATGGTTGATCCTGATAAAGATGCAATGAGGTATTTCTTTCAAGGCTCTGCCGGTGCACAGACCACATTTTATATGATTGGTGCAACCCTCATGCAGCCCCATTTGAATCCACCTTTAGTGGATGGCTTAGTGTTTCTTTATAATGGTGAAATGCTTTCCGAGCTTGATCACATTAACGTAGAAGGAATCTTGATTCCACGATTAGTTCAGGGCGTTGCAAAACGCGCTATCTATGATGTTAAGAGATCTTTGCATGACCCCTCTTGATCGAAAGACGATGGGATGGGGATCAAATCTCCGTTTGGCTCTTACTCTCCCTTTTTTTGAACCCCGAAGCATAGAAGCTCAAAGTTCAAAGCTGAAAGCTCAAAGCTAGAAGCGAATGAGCTGAAAGCAGAGAAGCTCAAAGCTCCCAGTGAAATACGCCCCAGTACCATCTGCCGGAGCTACCCCGGTTGAACACCCTGAAGGGGACCCGGTTCAACGGGGCGAAGCGGGGCAGACATCTGCTAACGCTCTGCCCACTTATTTTGAGTGTTTTTTAGACAGGATTTACAGGATTAACTGGATGTTTTTTCTTTTCTCCCTTTCCGGAAGAAAGGGAGAAAGAGAATCCGCCTTCGGCGGAGGGGAGCTATGAGCTGGTGGCCTGCCCGCCATCGCGAGCCTGCTCTCCCTCAGGCGAGGCGGGCGGGCCTGCCCGCCATCGCTCGCGCCCGTCCGCCATCGGCGTCGCCTCAGGCGTTCGCCGGGCGGGCTGAAGCGCTCAGACAGTTGCCTTTACAATCGCTTCACTTCGACCGCAGGGTACCCCGAAAAAGTATGTAAAAGTCGCGCTCCATGAAGCCACCTTTCCTGTTTCTATGGTTGTGCAAAGCCTCTCCCTTTATCGAAAGACCATGGACTTTTTTGAAGTGACTGGTGGAAGGGTGCTGAAAAGACCAGCCCGAGAGCCTCGGAACTGAAAAAAAGTCTATCGTCTTTAGATCAAGAGGGGTTATGCAAAGGTCTCACTTTGTGTACCTTGTGGCTTGGTGGTTTATTTTCAACAACGTCGAATTGTGAAAATCGCCGGGTTTTTTAAAGGTCTCGTTAAGAGGTAGGCCTTTATTTCCAATGAACCCCATCCATTTTACTGACTCTTTATCTCAAATGTATTACCGGAATTGTCTTTAATGAATAAAAGATCATCTTTTGATTCTCTTTTTATATTTGTTACAGAAAATCCCATAGATTGTGCCTTTTTAATAAGGGTTTCCCTGTTTTGAACAGAAATACAAATGTGATTAAAAACCGGTTTCTGCCTTTTATCCGTGAGAAATAATTCTATAAGAAGATCATTACTTGAAACGTGTGTAACCTGGACCGGGCTCCTTATGCCAAATATTTTTTCAGATAAATCTTCATAAAGATCAAATTTCTTTATCTCTTGCATTCCCAGTAAATCTTTATAAAAGGCTTGTATATCGCTTTGTTCATTAATTGTTATTCCAATATGTTCGAACATAATTACCTCAATTTATAGTTATGATGGTATCCATTAATACAATTATTTTCATTCAAGAATACCGAGATATTTGCATGACCCCTCTTGATCGAAAGACGATGGACTTTTTTGAAGTGACTGGTGGCTTCCGGCTCGACTCCGTCCTGGAGGGGACTCCGCCCCGGAGGGAACTGAAAAAAAGCCCATCGTCTTTAGATCAATAGGGGTTATGCAACGGTCTCGTTTTTCCAACAAAGTAAGAAATTGTGCTTGACATAATCTTACCTTTCATATAGGCTGAGCTTATCGTCAATTCCAACCATTAAGGGAACATAAATGGAAGCAATATCATCCAAGGTCACATCAAAAGGGCAGATTGTAATTCCCAAAAGGCTGAGAGTAAAATATGGGATACGCT
>JAWOBA010000215.1:0-4411 GCA_046498285.1 Desulfatiglandales bacterium
ATCGTTTTCTGGGGCACCTTAGTGTGCCAGGGGCATCTTTGTGCCTTGATCCCTATGGGTGTCTGGAGCAGAAGATCCTGCATCCTCTCATCACGAAATATCGGGCGCATCCGAGTTTCCAACATTAACTCACATAATAACTGTATTGATAATATAATTAAAATGAATGATTTTGTCTATTCTCTTGACAGCCGCCTTCTAATGGGCGCCTTCTAATGGGCGTCCCCTACTTATGTTCATGTCAAGTCATATTAGATGCTTTTTATTATCATTGTTAATTTCTTCTTTCCCTTTAAATTATAATCGTACGCTCAAATCGTCCACTTCAAATGGTATCGCTTCACCACCTGATATCCTTCCTCGTCTTCCTCAATGGTGTAAAGTTTCCCTTTTTTTAGGGCCGCGACTCGATCATAGACAGGCACCCGCGCAAGGTACCGTCCCTCAGGGTCAAAAATATCATAATAATGCATTCCCTCTGAAGCAGGATCCCCATTCCCATAATCAAAAAGGTTTTTTTCTTCATATCACCCTCCTTTGGCTTAATTGGTTTTTATTATAGGGAATGAATTAGCGGAATAGAAGAAAAAATTCATATTTCATAATATTTTTTCAAGGCCCGCCTGACTCTAAGGACGCTCAGATGATAATTGCCGGTCAAAACCTGGTTTTGCCGCTGATTCGGCGATTGATGACAGTCATTCTTTGAATGCGGGAAGATGTTGGCATGAAAACTGCACATAAAAACAGGTGGCTTCTCCCAAGTCTATCGTGCTTTCAAAAAAAAGATAGGCACAGGACAGCGAGAGGCCAAGGAAAAGAAGGAGGACAAAATGATTATGAAGAGAATTCTGACGGTATTCGTCTTGACCGTTTTCTTATTGGCGGCCGTCAACTGCGCATCCTGGAACAAGACCACGCGGGGTGCTGTGATTGGCGGTGCCGGTGGCGCCGTCGTGGGCGGGGTGATCGGCCGCGCCGCCGGGAACACGATTCTCGGGGCGATTCTCGGGGCGGCCGTCGGCGGAGCGGCCGGCGCCTATATTGGGAGTTACATGGACAAACAGGCTGCGGAAATGCAGCGGGATCTCGAGGGCGCCGAAATCCAGCGAGTCGGGGAAGGCATCATAATCACCTTTGACAGCGGGATCCTTTTCGACATCGACAAATCCGACCTTCGACCGGTCAGCAAAACAAATCTGGCCAAACTGGCGGTTATCCTGAATAAATACCCCGATACCAACATTCTTATCGAAGGCCATACCGACGACACCGGATCGGATGCCCACAACATGACCCTTTCCAAGGCCCGCGCTCAGGCCGTGGCTTTTCACCTGGCGACACTCGATGTGATGTCGGCGAGGTTCTCGACTGTCGGCTACGGCGAAGCGCAGCCCATCGCGCTGAACGATACGCCCGAAGGCCGGCAGAAAAACCGCCGGGTGGATATCGCCATTGTCGCCAACGATAAGCTGAAAAAGGCCGCGCAGGAAAAGGTGAAAGGCTGAATCATTTAATCATTTAATCATTTAAGGGAGGGCATATGAATATCTTATGGATGATTGTGATCGGTTTTGTGGTTGGGGTCATCGCCAAGTTTCTCATGCCGGGAAGAGATCCGGGAGGATTTATTATTACGATTCTTCTTGGTATCGCCGGGTCCTTTGTAGCGACCTACATCGGACAATACCTCGGCTGGTATAGAGAGGGTCAGCCTGCCGGGTTCATCGGAGCGGTTCTCGGAGCGATCCTGATCCTGATCGTTTACCGATTGATTAGGGGAAGGAGATAGTTGCTTCTTAGAATCAACCTGGAGTGGTGCGGCAGGAAATATACCGTTTAATAGGAAAAGTGCTGTTTTATAGTTCGATTTCTTAGCCGGGAAAACAGATCGATCCTCTTAACCGGAGGCTTTGAATCCCCGGTCACCTGAAATTCCGCTGTCTTCCATAGAGGACATCAATTTCCTGACAGGCCGTGAACGCAAAAAGGCCTTGGCATGAAAACTGCATCTAACTAGACAGCTTCTCACCAGTCCGTCGTTCCATACAATAGCGGATGGGCACAGGACGGCGAGAAGCAAAGGAGGAAATAATGAAAATCAAGAAAACGGAAATGGTTTTATTGACAGCCTTTATCTTATTATTGGCTTCAATGGCAGTCTATGCAGGAAATGGAGTGATGCAGGATACTCTGAGGCAGGATGAAAAACTAAAACTAAGGGATTCAGAGGAATTAAAATCAGCTAACGGTAAATACACTCTAGTCCTGCAGGTAGATGGCAACTTAGTAGCTTTTGATAATCAAGGAAAAGCAATATGGAGCAGCAGTACAGCAGGAAGTGGAGCCGTAGAGTGTGTTATGCAGGAAAATGGAAATTTAGTACTCATGGACAGAAGGGGAAGAGTGATTTGGTCGACGAATACTGATGGTTACAAAAACGCAAAATTGGTGATAAAAGACGATGGAAACCTGGTCATTTATAACGAACGAGGATTAACTGTCTGGTCTACGGGAAGGATCAAAGACAGTTTATCAAAAGGCGAAAAACTGTTAGCCAATGAGGTTATCAGATCTCAGAATGGTAAATACACCCTAGCCCTGCAGGAAGATGGCAACTTAGTTGCCTACGATAGTCAAGGAAAAGCAATATGGAGCAGCAGTACAGTCGGAAGAAGAGCCGTAGAGTGTGTTATGCAGGAAAATGGAAATTTAGTGCTCAAGGATAGAAGGGGAAGAGTGGTTTGGGAGACAAAAACAGATGGTTACAAAAACGCAAAATTGGCGATACAAGATGATGGAAATCTCGTCATTTACAACGAAAGGGGATTAGCTGTCTGGTCCAATGGGAAAAGGAAAATTCAGCGCGAAGCCCCCCCTGCTGATGCGTCTCCTGATTACAACGCAAATACCAGCGATACGGAGCTCGACGACAAACTGCGCAACCTCAACCATGTCGCGTATGCAGATCTGGATAATTTCATAAATAAACTGCGCGGCACATTCGGTGTTTCCAAACCGTGGATCGAGAACCTTGTTAAAAGAGAAAATGTCCCCCCTGCCGACGTGTACATGATTGCAAGAACTGCATCCGTAACAAACCAGCCAATCGATACCGTTGAAAATTATTACATGGCCAATAGGGGTCAAGGGTGGGGCGTAATCGCCAAGCGTCTGGGAATAAAGCCGGGGTCAAAAGAATTCCACGCCCTCAAAAAAGACGATACTGGGTTACTTTCAGAGAAAAAGGGTCAAGAACAGAAAAAAAGAAAAAAGATAATGACAGAAGCTAAATAAGCGGAAATATCTTGGCATGAATATTGCATCTACATAGGTAGCTTCTCCCGAGTCTATTGTACCGTCCCATAACTGATAGGCACAGGACAGCGAGAGGCAAAAGAAAAAAAGAAAAAAGGAGGTTAATATGCTTTGGACAATCTTAGTTATACTGTTTATTCTGTGGCTGGTGGGTCTTTTAACGGCTAACACCTTCGGCGGCCTGATCCACATTCTTCTGGTTATTGCCGTGATCGTTCTGGTCGTCAAACTATTACAGGGAAAGAAAATTTTTTAGCGGGGAAAACACCAAAATGATTTGGCCGAAAATCCGGGCTTCAATACGGATATGGGGACTCCTCGTTGGCTTGGGGCTGATTGCCCCCTGTCTCTTTTCCGCTCAGGTATTCAAATACCAGAAAATCAAGCCTGAAAAGGGATATTTGATCCAGACGGTTCCCTTCGAAAAATGGCTGGGAAGAAATTATTGCGGCCCGGCCTGCCTGGTTATGGTCCTCAACTACTGGGATGAAATGCAGTCCTTCAGCCAGCAGAAAATCACGGATGATATCTATGATTCCGAAAACCAGGCGACCTATAACTCCGATCTGGTCCTGTATCCGCGAACCAAAGGATTTGAGAGCTACTCTTTCCAGGGAAACCTGCAGATCTTGAAGGATGTGGTTGGGAAAGACATCCCGGTGATCGTTCTAACTAAAGCCATAAAACAATTAGCCAAAGGACATTACCGGGTGGTCATCGGGTTTGATGATGACGAGGATCAGATCATCTTCCATGACCCTTATTTTGGAGGCCGGAATGCCATGACGTCCGAGGATTTCATGAAGGTCTGGGAGCTGGGAAAGAGGCGGAACCAGTCCCGGTGGATGATGGCCGTGGTCCCCGATCAAAGCGCTTTCCCTTTTCCCGCTCTGCAAAACGATCCTCTGACCCCCATCAATCTGGCTACGGCCTATTACCGGAGGTCGGAATTCAAGAAATCGAAGGAGCAGTGGGAAAAAGCCAGAGAGTCCCTCAGCGATGATCCCTATCCCTTGTACAGCCTGGCTATGGTCAGCCTTAGAGAAGGCAAGGCCGAGGAGGCTGAGGCTTATGCCCTTAAAGCCCTCAGCTT
>JAWOBA010000218.1:0-9845 GCA_046498285.1 Desulfatiglandales bacterium
CATCTTAGCACAGCGCTGGCAAAGCCATATACCGTTGCTGATGTCGCAGCGTTGGTCATGCGTCATGCCTGGATCATACCTCGGCCCCCCAGGGGCTGCAGCTCGGATGTGTGCGGCGACACCCGTGTTTGTCGCCCTGGTAGGATCAGAACTAGGTCCATATGCAAGGCTACCACAGCGCGGGTTTGAGCAGAGAGTGCCGACACGCTGGGCAAGGGTCCGTTTTGTGACAGTGGAGAAATCGTCGCGATTGTTCATCTTCTGCTCCTTCATTCAACACTGGGCCTATCGATGACTATCTGAGGTACGTCTTCGCTAACGGAACATAAAACGGCGAAGGCTAAGCCCTAGACAATTACATTTTTGGGATACGTTTCAGATATCAGATGTCCTTTTCTTGTCTCGAAGTTCCTTGAGATAACCTCGTAAGCTGCCGACTAACATCACTTCCAGCGGGCGGTCGCTATAGTGTAATATACCTCGGTCATTGCGACCATCTCCCTGGTTACTACAACAACTAGATGTTTGACTTGACGACCGCTAGAGCCGTGTTGCAGGGAAAGAGGCGGCAGCATTGCAGGCACAAATGTGATTGCTGTCCACGGAATGGTGCGTGTTGCGGGTAGGAAATTCGATACCCGTAATACGCAACACTATAATAGATTGTGTCAACCACCAATAGAACACATTTTTCGGTAAACCCGCTGGTCATTTATAAGGTTCAGTGGATGAAACTGTGGTTTAACCTGTACTGCCTTCAGAAAAACCTTAATTAATTCCTCGTCAAGACACCCCATTCTCAACGGCTTTTTTATATCTACCGCACTATTTGAAAGAAGACATGGTAAAATCTTTCCATTGGCAGTTAATCTGAGTCTATTACAATTCTGGCAAAATGGCTTGCTCATTGCACTTATAAAGCCTATCTCACCCTTACCACCATCAAACCGAAATCTCGCTGCCGGACCATCATTTTTCTCATGGGTAAGCGGGATCAATGGACCGAATGTTTCAATAATGGCCTTTTCTACCTCCGAGTTAGAAACAAAAGCCGAATTATTAGTCTCCAACCCAATAGGCATACATTCTATGAACCTGATATGATAGGGCTGATCAATGGCCAGACGTGCAAAATCAAGCACTTCACTATCATTTATTCCCTTCATGATAACAATATTTATCTTTATGGGATGAAATCCCATATCCCTGGCCTTTTCTATCCCCTCCCAAACCTCATTGAAATAATCAAACCGGGTAATCAATTTAAAATTGAGCCTCTTAAGGCTATCAAGGCTTACATTAATCCTCTTTATACCGGCAGCCTGTAATGTCTCCAAATTATTCTTGAGATAGACCCCATTCGTGGTTATTGAAACGTCATCAAGCCCATCCAGTGCTGTAAGCATGGGTATAAATTCCTGAACTCCTCTTCTGACAAGCGGCTCTCCCCCTGTCAGCCTGATTTTATTTATGCCCAATTTTATGGCTATCCTTGCAATCCTAAGCACCTCTTCATAACGCAATATGTCCTTATGCCTCAGCTTTTTCTGACCTTCAGGCGGCATGCAATAGATACACCGCAGATTGCATCTATCAGTAAGGGAAATCCTTAAATAAGTTATCCTTCTGTCAAATCTATCAATTAGCATTTCTACTCGTTACTCTTTATGCATCACTCATACGGTATATCAATCTCAATCCGGCCCTTTTTAAATCCTTTAAGTGAGGATAGCATTGCCAAAAAGCTGTTTTTGAAAAGGTTAGACATAAAAGGGTTGAGTGGAAATTCAGCACCATCGACCTTGATAGAGATTGGTGGATTCAAAGAAACACAGTTGGAAATCGATTTTTTACCCTTGACAATTTCCATGGCCAGTTCATAACAGCTTTCATACCCACAGTGACCGCAGTTTAGATTAGGTAGTTTGAAAGCTCTGTCACTAACAAGGATAGCCATTTTCTTAACATGAGCATCATTTTCAATGGTAAAATCAGAAAGATTTTCTTTAAAACTGGCGGTAAAGAGCTGTAACCCATCAAACAATTCTTGTTCCTCATCCTTGTGTCTTATGCAGACAATCTTTGGAAATGTCTTTTCTTTTTTAAAACCCTCCATCAATACAATATCAGAATCGACATATGTCAGAATATCCTCTATTCGTTTCCTCCCCTTGAGTATTATCTCTGATTCCGTTGATGAAATCGCTGAAACAAAGGTAGCATGCTCCCTGAACTTTGAGGTGTCACTGCCAGGAAAGACAATGTGCCCCGAAGCATGTTTGAGAATGGCAACACTGTAGCCCATTCTTGAAAGTTCATGAGATAATCTCATTATTAATGTGGTCTTCCCACTTTTTTTATACCCAATGACACCAATGGCCTTCACCATAAACCTCCTAAGTTTCCCCCTCTTTCTCTCTCAGTTGAAAATCTCATCAAAGATCTTCTCATCTGCCTTCTGGCAGTCCTTTTTCAGCCGAGTATAATTAATTAAAAGATTTCTCCCATCCTCTGTTAAACGAGACCCATGTCTCCTTTCAGTTAGAACTATTTTTTTATTCAGATGCTTCTCTGTTGCCTTTATTTTGCCCCATACTCCTCTATATGACATCTTCATAACTTTGGCGGTCTGGTTTATTGAGCCTGTTTGAATAATTAATTCCAAAATTCTCTGCCGACCCTCTCCAATAATTATATTACCCTTGCTGTCCTCCAACCACTGTCTTGACTTTAGCCTGGTCTTGACCATGACTTCCCCCAAAATCAGATTACCTTCCATAAATCTCCACTCTTTGCCGGATTATAGCCTCCCAATGTTTTAACCCTTTCTCTGAAGTCTTTTGACTTCGTAATATCTAAAAGTGCTTGTATCTTGAGATCTTCCATAAAATGGGATGGAATAAGCAGATCATATTGCTCTTTGACAATAGGAATAAAATCACAATTGAGGGCCCTAGCTGCTGCCATAATTCCCATGCCAACATCTGCCGCTCCATTTAAAACAGCAACAGCGACATTCATATGGGTATATTCCTCATTTTCATATCCATGTATGCGGGAAGTTTCTATACCAGCCTTGTTTAACTTATAATCGAAAAGGATCCTGGTTCCTGATCCTGGCTGGCGGTTTACAAAGGTAATACCATCACCGGTAATATCTTCTATTCCTTTTATTCCTTTTGGGTTTCCTTTCTGAATGATAAGGCCCTGCTCTCTTTCTACCAAGTGGAAAACGTGCACGGGAAGGTCTTTCAGATATTTATGAATATAAGATATATTGTATTGACCTGTTTGAGTATCCAAAAGATGAGATCCAGCTACGTGTGCCGTCCCTTTTTTCAGCGCCAATAATCCTCCTAGACTCCCAACATTTCCCGAGGCAATTCTTATATCTCCGGCCTTCTTCCGGATTTCATCAGACAGTATATCTAAGGTGATATCATGGCTTCCAATAATAACAATAGTATGTAATATATCATCAAAATCTACAAACAGTTCTGCATCTACTTCTTCACCGGCCGCAATACCTTCTAAAAAAGAAGGGATTCTAATAATACCTTCTGCCTTACTCATGGTTGTAACTGATCCAGCCCCTCTTGGCAGAGGTATAGCCACGGTCCTTTCACCCACTCTGCCAATATTAACCCTAATAAATTCTTCCAATCCAAGCTTTGAAGGGATATCTCTTGAGGGCATCACCTTTGCTAATTGCTTCATCGGGACAATTGAGTCCTGTAAGCGATAAAGGAAAGGCCTCACGAACTCATTAAAGGCAATATAGGCAGAAACTGGGTATCCTGGGATACCAATAACGGGTGTCTCTTTTATACTTCCAAGGATAGTGGGCTTTCCTGGCATTATTGTGACCCCATGAACAAGAACTTCTCCATTATCCTCAATTATCCGCGCCGTATAATCCTTTCTTCCTGCCGATGAACCGGCAATGATAATCACAAGGTCAGGCGCGTCATCTATTGCCTTAAGAAGGGCATTCGTAATCTTCTCCATTGTATCTTCAACTATATCCTCAACTATGGAGTCAGCACCACACTCCTTTATAAGAATGGAAAGTACAGAGGAATTAGATTCAATAATCTGTCCCTTCTTTAAAGAAAGAGAATCTGAAAGGGTATTGAAATTTACCAGCTCGCTACCTGTGGGAATTATAGTGACCCTTGGTTTTCGCCTAACCTTTAAATGAAAAGCGCCACCTCCAATCAATGCACCAAGATCAAATGACCGTATTCGGTGGTTTTGAGGAAAAAGTAATTCTGTTTGGACAAAATCTTCTCCAACCTTTCTGACATTCTGCCAAGGAAATGAAGAAGATGAAATTTCAATTGTGTCCTCATCAATTTGGTTGAGCTTTTCGGCCATGATAACAGCATCCGTTTCCACTGGCATTACCTGCCCTGTATTTATCCACGTAACATCTGGACCTATTTTCAATCTCTTAGGGTTCCTTTCCGTAGCCCCGTATGTATCTTCTGCAAGGACAGCTACCCCATCCATTGCCGCAGAATGAAAAGAGGGTGATGAAACCTTTGCAAAAATCGGCTCTGCAGTAATCCTTCCAGGAGATTCAATGACGGAAACCTCTTCTGCCTCCAGAATAGGCGTTGGATCAAAGGTATGAAAAAAGATCTCAAGCGCCTCTTTCGGATCCTTCATTCTGAGATATATCTTTTGCCTTTTCATGACTTTTAAATCATCTCCGCACCATTATGCAATAAAGCTTAGGTGCGTTGTATTATCTTCCGTCTGTGAGAGTAAGTTATCTATCCTTGTGAAATTACTTTCTCATTCATCAGAACAATTTCACTTTCACCATCTCTCCCTTATAGAGACCTTCAGTATTCCTATCAATCGTAACAATCCCATCTGCTTCTACCATAGTATATATAAGTCCGCTCTTTCCCAAAATGGGTGTTGCCAACCATCCCCCATCCCCTTGGGTAAGTTTTACCCTTATATAATCGTCCCGACCAGTTGCCGACTCTATATTTCTGTCGAGCTCTGCCTCTATAGCATGAATATGATATGGTGCAAGGTTTGAAAGCCCGGAGAGCTTACGAAATAAATAGCTAAGAAAAATATCAAATATTATCATAGCCGATACAGGGTGCCCAGGCAGTCCCCACAAAGTCTTATTTTCTTTTCGCGCAATAATAGTTGGTTTACCAGGACTGATGGATACTCCATGGGCCACTAACTCTACACCATCCAAAGAAAGAAATGCATCTAAGGTAAAATCCTTTACACCAACAGAGCTTCCACCAGAAAGTAAGACCACATCTGCCTGGGAGATTCCCTTTTCTATGAATAACGTAAGATCCTTAAAATTATCCCTTATAATACCCATATAAAGGGGCTCTACCCCTAATTTAATGCAGAGGCCTCCAAGGGTATAGCTGTTTATGTCTCTCATCTGCCCCGCTTCTGGCTTTTGACCAATATCTACTATCTCTTCTCCAGTGGATATAATGGCTGCCTTGGGTCTGGTAAATACAGTAATTCGTCTTATTCCAAGTCCTGCTAAAATACCGAGATCCTGTGGTCTTAACAAGCTTCCTTCATGCAGTACTACCTGCCCTTTCTTAAGGTCATCATCAGGAAGGATCACATTTTCTAATGGGGAAACAGGTCTACAGATTTCCACTACCCCTTCTTCCACCACCTGGCTATATTCTACCATAAGGACCGCGTCAGCACCTTCGGGAAGCATACCACCTGTTGATATCTGAATACACTCACCTCTATGAAGGCTGCACTGCGGCATTTCGCCCATCTTGACTTCTCCAACAATAGTGAGAGGGGTTGGGAGACTCTCGCTGGCACCAAAGGAATCCTTAGCAGCAAGTGCATATCCATCCATGGTGGATCTTTTGAATCCTGGAAGATCCTCATCAGAGATAATATCTTTTGCCAAAACTCTGTTGAGCGCATCTGTGATAGGGACAGATTCTGTTCCCAACGGCATGATATCTCGTAAGGATTTAAAGATATCCTCAGCTGTCTTTACCTTAAAGAATGAATGCATATTTGATATATGCCATAAATGACATGAATAATCAACTAAAATCCTTGTGAATGGGATAAATTTTCATAGGATTTATAGGAGTGATTTTTCTTCAGCCAGTTTGTCTCTACATCTGGCTATATAGTTGAGTGCTTTTCCATGGAGGCCAAGATCAGGATAATGTTTGATAAGATATTCAAAACGCCTCAAAGCTGCCAGATAGTGGCCAGCCTTGAAATAGAAAGAACCAACATAAAATTCATGCTCTGCAAGATTACTATAACATTTTCTGATATGCCTTTTGGCCTGCAAGCAAAATGAATTTTTCGGAAATTCTTTGCACAGTCTCTCAAACTCTTTTAAGGCATCTTTTGTACTGGTCTGATCCCGGTCAATGCTATCCATCCTGAGAAAATGACATCTACCTTGCTGGTATATCGTATATGGAATCGATTCGTTTGTCGGATGCAGCTTTTCAAATTCTATGTATAACGCCAAGGCTTCTTCAAACTCTTTTCTTTTAAACAGGGCATCTGCCATTTTTAGTTGGGCTTGAATAGCCAATGTACTGTAAGGATATCTGTCTTTTAATTTTTGAAAGGCCTCAATCGCATCCTGATAATCGCCGTCTCTAAATTCCGAAATCCCTTGACTCATAAGTTCTTCCGGGGATTCTCCAGGTTCTTTTTCCCCAATGCCGAAAAGAGAACAACCACCCAATAAAAAAAACAATACCTGAATAAAAATACATCTTTTGAATGCAGTAATCACGCTTTCACTCATATAGTATTACTACCATCTGGTAGGTTTTTTGAAGTTATGTGCCGGATAATAATTAGAACATCGGACTATAGGTTTAAAGAAAAAAAGGAAGATGCACCTATTGAATTATTCTGTCTGGTCGGGGTAAATCATACATAATAAAAAAAGATGATATCTTTTCACCACGGGCAGATAGAAACACTATTATTAGATAAGCCTGAGCATGGCCTTTTCAATATTTTCCTTTCCTACAGCACCTACAATGGTATCAATCAAATCCCCATCCTTAAAAAGGAGAAGTGTTGGAATTGCTCTTACACCAAAGCGATTAGGGACCATTGGATTTTCATCTACATTCAACTTAGCTACCTTAAACTTTCCATCATGTTTTTGGGCAAGTTCCTCTACCCAGGGACCAGTGATAAGGCATGGCTGACACCACGGAGCCCAAAGGTCAATCATTGAAGGTAGCTCAGATTTAATTATTTCATCCTCAAAATTTTCGTCATTTACCTGTACAAGTTCAGTCATCTTTATTCCTCCATTTTTTCTTTTCTTTCTTCCCCTATGAAATTAATCTCCACGCGTTACTTTGTCAACCCAGAAGATTTTATTAATAATAATCCGAACTGTGAGACTCACAAAAAGTCCTTTTAATCACTCATGATTCCCGTAGTGTAAACAATGACTTACTAAGTCCAAGGAAATCAATCAATAGAGCGCTAAAAATCTAGAGGTTATTTTAGATTGACTAATGAAGACTGATGAAAGAAAATAGCAACTATCCATTGACATTTGTTAGGTGTCCCTTGCGGTGTTTGTTGCGTTCATTTAAACTCAATAGGCGTAATAAAACACTAATCACAAAAAAATATACAACTATATGGAGTCATTGTATTGGCCAGGCAAAAGACAGTATTCGTGTGTCAAAATTGTGGGTATAAGGCCCCAAAATGGTTAGGCAGATGCCCTGATTGTAGCAGCTGGAACTCATTTGCAGAGGAACCAATTGAAAGCGGTACCCAGGAGAAAGGGGAAAGACAAAATCTTACTAATATGCCTCAAAGGATTGATGCCATCACTATTGATAAAGACTCAAGAAATAAAACAGGGATGACTGAGTTTGATAGAATCCTGGGGGGTGGTGTTGTTCCTGGGTCACTTATTCTCATTGGAGGAGATCCTGGTATTGGGAAATCCACCCTGATCTTACAGGTTGTCCATCACCTGGCCCAAAACAATCTTAAAGCCCTCTATATCTCGAGTGAGGAATCAATTCAACAAATGAAGATGAGGTCACAGAGGATCTTAGTTAATTCATCTGAGCTGTATTTATTAAGTGGAACGTGCTTAGAAGATGTTATTGATAGGCTTGATGAGCTATCCCCACAAATTGTAGTTATTGACTCAATCCAAACAATCTCTACTGAATCTCTCAATTCTGCTCCAGGCTCTATTGGGCAAGTAAGAGAGGTTACAACAAGACTTATGCATCTCGCAAAAACCTCTGGAAGAGCGATATTTTTAATCGGACATGTAACAAAAGATGGTGCGATAGCAGGTCCAAAGGTCCTGGAGCATTTAGTCGATACTGTTCTTTATTTTGAAGGAGACGGATCCCACGGATATAGAATCTTACGATCCGTAAAAAACAGGTACGGTCCCACTAACGAGATTGGTGTTTTTGAGATGATGGATAATGGACTGGCAGAGGTTGTCAATCCATCGAAAATTTTTTTAGAGACAAGGTCAAACGGTGTAAGCGGTTCTGTGGTTGTTTCAAGCATGGAAGGATCTAGACCATTACTCGTTGAAATGCAGGCCCTCGTTTGCTCCAGTTCACTTGCCATACCACGGAGGACCACGATCGGTGTCGACCCAAACAGGGTAAGCCTGCTTGTTGCAGTTTTATCTAAGAGAGGGGGATTGAATCTTTCTAATAAAGATATATTCATAAATGTTGCTGGCGGAATACGGGTTGATGAACCTGCTATCGATCTGGGTATCATCTCTACCACTGCATCAAGCTTCCTTGATACACCGATCCCGAGAAACACGGTCACCTTCGGCGAAGTGGGCCTGTCTGGGCAAATTAGGGGTGTAAGCCAGACCGAGCTCAGATTAAAAGAAGCCGTAAAATTGGGTTTTTCCCGATGTTTGGTAGCAAAGAAAAGCTTAAAATCATTGAAAGGTAAGATAGATATGGAGCTCATTGGTGTTTCATCAGTCAGGGATCTTCTGGAAGTTCTGTTTTAGGTATTGTCTGTCGATCATTGTCAGCTGCCTGACCGCCGTGGCGCGATTTGCCTGAAATATTCTATTGTTGCTACAATATGTCAGAATCTGTGTCTGTATAGATCAGGCTTAAACCAGGTCTGGGCAAGGGGTTCACAGTTCAAAGTTACATAGATAAAATACAGTTAAATTATGAGTCTAACGTATTTGGTTCTATTTGAAAAAATACATGAGAAGGTCATCCGCATCTTGCCATAAGCCATGCCATATTGCATAGATGTCAACATTGAACGTTGAACCGTGAAGCTTCACGCCCACAGGGCGGGGCATCAAAAATAAAACACTAACGTATAGTGGGGGAACTTATCCCCCAAACCCCCAGAACCATTCATTCCCGCGCACAGCACGGGGTATTCTGGTAAAATTTCATAAACCAAGATTGCTAGTATATTAGAAGCAAGTGTATAGTCAAATTATTCGGCGTCAGGGCGGGGTCTCATTTTAGGTACTGCAGACACATAACGAGACCTTTGCATAACCCCTATTGATCTAAAGACGATGGGCTTTTTTTCAGTTCCCTCCGGGGCGTAGGCCCTCCGGGCCGGAGGCCGAGGCTCCCGGGTTGGTCTTTTCAGCAGCCTTCCACCAGTCACTTCAAAAAAGTCCATCGTCTTTTTGGGGATGATGAAAATCGCCGGGTTTTTCAAAGGTCTCATAACATGTTAACAGTAAATGAAATCTTTTACAGTATACAAGGAGAAAGTACATTCGCCGGCTTTCCTTGTATATTTATCAGGCTGACAGGGTGCAATCTAAGGTGTAGGTATTG
>JAWOBA010000258.1:0-3966 GCA_046498285.1 Desulfatiglandales bacterium
TCTAAAGACGATGGGATTTTTTCAGTTCCAAGGCTCCCGGGTTGGTCTTTTCAGCAACGTATCCATGGGGGAGTTTTGCCCTCTCCGAGCGGGAGGCTCTCCGAGCCGGAAGCCCTCCGCAGGCCCCGATTTATCGGGGCAATGCGGAGGGCTTCCGGCTCGGAGAGCCTCCCGCTCGGAGAGGGCAAAACTCCCCCATGGATACGTTGCTGAAAAGACCAACCCGGGAGCCTTGGAACTGAAAAAATCCCATCGTCTTTAGATCAAGAGGGGTTATGCAAAGGTCTCAAAGGGTGTGCATAAACCATATCTGATCGGCGTAGCAGGTCTCGAGAGGTGGATTTTGAAATCTTTTTCTCTTATAAAAAAATCATACTCTTCCCAATCGATATCCTATTTTCTATTATTGAAAATCCGGGAAATGATTTAAGATGTCTTAACAGGATCAAGGCCGCATCACTCCTTGTGGAGCCCCACGGGTAAACCCTTGGCACAACTTAGTTTCGCCAATTCGCTCCACATACGGTGGGACTTAGGAGTATGACATCCCGAATGTCATCTCAACCAAAAATGATCGGGATCGAGGTAAGGGAAATAATAATAAACAAACTGTAAAATGGGGATGTAAGATATGTTTGGCATCGGTATGCCTGAATTGATCATCATCTTTGTGATTGCTTTAATTATTATCGGTCCAAAGAAATTGCCTGACTTAGCCAGAGCTTTGGGCAAGGGAATGGCTGAGTTTAAAAAAGCAACAAATGAGATAAAAGAAAATCTTAATATTAGTGATGAACTTCAAGAAATAGAAGAAGATTTGGCTGACTCTGTGAGCGGTGCACTGAAGGAAGATAATACAGAAGAAGAAAGCAAGGGAAACGATGATGCAGGATTGGAACCTAAAAAAGTAGACATTGAAGGCAATGAAACAGAGAAAAAAGAAAACGCCAGATGACAAACAGCCATTCTTGAGCCACTTGGAAGAGCTAAGGAAGAGACTGGTTATATGTGCAATTGCCATAGGCATTGGATTTGCGTTCTCTTATATCTTTGCCAAACAACTTTTCTCCTATCTCATTCTACCCCTCACTAAAGTCCTGCCTGATAATAGCCGGCTTATCTTTACTAACCTGCCTGAAATGTTTATAGCCTATATTAAAGTAGCCCTTGTCGCTGGCATTATCCTTGCTGTCCCAATTATCTTTTATCAGTTATGGATGTTTTTAGCCCCTGCCCTTTACCAAAAAGAAAAAAAATATATTATCCCGTTTGTCCTGTTTTCCAGTATTCTTTTTGCAGCTGGTGCTTTATTTGGTTATCTGGTTGTTTTTCCTTATGGCTTTAAATTTTTTGTTAGTTTTGCAACTGATGATATTCAGGCATTACCGTCTGTAAAGCAATATTTTTCATTTGCAATCAGGCTACTTTTGGCATTCGGTCTGGTTTTCGAGATGCCTATTGTAGTACTTTTTATGACCAAGATTGGATTGATAACACCAGATTCTATGAAAAAATATCGCAAGTATGCCATTCTTTCCGCATTTATTTTGTCTGCAATCTTAACCCCTCCTGATATAGCCACCCAGCTCATGATGGCACTGCCTATTATCTTGCTTTATGAAATTAGTATCCTTCTAAGTAAGACAATATATCGTAAAAAGAAGGAACAATCTGATACAGAGGAAACATGAGGTTGAAACATGGGTATACGATCTCACCATTGTGCAATCAATGATATGGCAGGCTAGACGTGGTTTCAAATAGCTTATATAAAAACGGAAGCGTAATGTGGATATCTTCTGTGTTATCGAGAAAGAGAACTAAGTTGTGTTCATTCTCTTTTATCCCAGATTATGCAGTAGGTATCGTCACGAGGGTTGAAAAACCTCAGCGAAACGAAAAGTTGGAGCGATTTTGCGCCGAAGGCATATTTGTAAATATGTTGAGAAGCAAAATCGTGAAACGATCGTTGTAGTAAGGTTTTTCAGGCCGCAGTAGGTGGCTACTGCATAATCTGGGTTTATATCTCTTTTTCTTTAGCATGATTCCTTTCCATCTTTGAGGGGCATATAATAAATACATAGGAGAATTTAGTGCAGTCCCCAGAAAAGGAAGGTAAATATAAATCCAGACTGATCACTCTCCCACTCCAAGCTCAGAAGAAGGGATAGCCTTACAATGGAACCGGACCGGCCATTAATCTCCTGTTGAGAAACATTGCCAAGGCCAATCTTTGCGAGGAGAACCGGAAAGCAACAAAGCTTCATGTGAAAAATAAGATAAATAGGCTACCCGATAAATCAAAGATTATCCCAGTAGAATCTATGTCAGTAAAAAATCTCAAACATCTTCAGGAGGATAATGTAGCGGGTCAAAGTATGATTTTGCCTCACCAACAGTAAACAGAGACCCTGTAACCAGTATCATATCTTTTCTACCAGCCATATCTTTAGCCCTCTTAATAGCAGTCGATAGAGGAATCTGAATCTCTCCTTCTTTTCCGTATTCTTTGGCCAAATCCATGAGACGTTGGGGATTGGCTGCCCTGTAATAGGCTGGTCTCGTGTAGATTACTTTGTGTGCCATGGGCACAATCTCTTGAAGGATATGTACAATATCCTTATCTTCCATAATACCTATAACCAGGAATAGGTTTTCAAAATTAAAATCATTACCGATTGTCTGTGCGAGCGATCGCATAGCTGATGGATTATGGGCGCCATCAAGAATAATGGTTGGGTATGAAGCAACTTTTTCAACTCTCCCTGGCCACAGAGGATTAGCAAGGCCAAATTGAACAGCCTCATCTGATACAGCGATCCCCTTTCTCTTGAGTATCTCCACCGCCAATAAGGCTACAGCGGCATTTTTGTGCTGGAATCTTCCTTGAAGCCCCAGGTTAAGATTGGTGAATCTATCGTGGATGCCGTAATAACCGAAATGACCGTTTCGTAGCCTGCGATAGCGGGCATGCTCTCCTATCCTCCAAAAAGGGGAACCGGTTTGCTTGCATTGGGATTTAAAGAGAGTGATGACAGAAGACTGATCGACTGCTGTTACCAGGTCCACTCCTTTTTTGATAATACCTCCCTTTTCGTGTGCAATAGCAGTAATCGTATCACCTAAAAAGGACTGATGATCTATGCCAATATTGGTAATAATAGATACCATCGGGGTAATGACATTGGTGGCATCTAAGCGCCCCCCCATTCCTGCTTCGATAATTGAAATATCAACAGATTTACGAAAAAAATGAAGCAGGGTCATAGCAGTAGTAAACTCAAAAAAGGTGGGAGGGTCCTTATGGACTATGACCTCTTTTAATTCCCTGATCAATGACGCTGTAGTATCCTCTGGAATATATTCTCCGTTAATGCGGAATCGTTCAGTAAAGCTGACTAAATGGGGTGAGGTGTAGAAACCGACCTTTAGACCTGCTTTAGCTAAGATTGCCTCGAGCATAGCCCCGACTGATCCTTTGCCGTTTGTCCCAGCAATATGGATGTATCGCTGATTATGGTGAGGGTTCCCAAAGGCCTTCAGCAGATTGGTTGTCTTTGAAAGGCCAAATTTAATCCCATATTTCTGCAGGCTATAGAGCCAGGAAACGCACTCTTTATAGGAATCATTGGTGTTTTTCATGTCTTTTGCTTGACTTAATTTGCTTCTCTTATACAATGAGACCTTTGAAAAACCCGGCGATTTTCACCATCCTCAAAAAGACGATGGACTTTTTTAAAGTGACTGGTGGAAGGGTTCTGTCTTTTCGTAACGTATCAGTGGGGGAACCCGCAGGCCCCGATTTATCGGGGCAATGCGGAGGGGTTCTCAATATCCGAAAAGCGGGAATGGATATACAGGGGCACTTTCACGTTTCCCTGTTTGCTCTGGCTGTTGTAGTATTTACATTCCACCATCAACTGCTGATGGTCGTTATGGGCCACCACATCCACTTCATGTCGTATA
>JAWOBA010000005.1:0-9830 GCA_046498285.1 Desulfatiglandales bacterium
AAGAATCCCTCCATATACAACACCAATTAAATCGCCTCCTTCAAATATTGGTATTGCAGCTGCGATCGCCATTCCGGAGGTTTCTTCCTCCTCTTCTCTCGGGGCTGCGCGTGCTGTGGGGAGCAATTCGATTCGTGCACGATCAGCAAGCTCTGGGCTTTCAGCAGAGAGGAATTCCTTGCTCAGAACAAGGGTTCCTGATATTGGCACTTTCCGATCAAATACCAGTTCTGCGATAGGATTCGTAATTTCCACAGACTTACACCGCAGGGAATTTTTTCCTACCCCGCAGAGCGTTTCTCCCTCTTTTCTAACGATACCTACAAAGTCCAATTCCGCACTTCGTGCTACGGTCTCTAAGCGAGGTATCAGTTCAGAGATATCTCTTTTTTTCAGAGAGCTTCGAAATACCGGTTCCAGAGAGGTAATGGAAAGAGGACATCGAATCCCGTTTATTCGGCTCATGTAATGCTCGCGTGCAGCATTAAGGTCTAGCCTCACGCGGTTTGTCGCCTCGCTGAGCACCGATTGATACAGGAGCTGGCCTCCGATAAAGAGAGAGACAACACCAACCAAAAAGGAAACCCCTAAAAAGCTTGCTATGAGTTTTGATCGTGTGGATGAAAGCATACACAATACCTATGTTACATGAGACCTTTCAATAACCCTTCTTGATCTAAAGACGATGGGCTTTTTTTCAGTTCCCTCCGGGGCGTAGGCCCTACGGGCCGGAGGCCGAGGCTCCCGGGTTGGTCCTTTCAGCAACGTATCCATGGGGGAGTTTTGCCCTCTCCGCATTGCCCCGATAAATCGGGGCCTGCGGGTTCCCCCACTGATACGTTACGAAAAGACAGCACCCTTCTCTCCGAGCGGGAGGCTCTACGAGCCGGAGGCGACCAGTCACTTCAAAAAAGTCCATCGTCTTTTTGGTGATGGTGAAAATCGCCGGGTTTTTCAAAGGCCTCGTTATATGTCTAACGTGCAAAAACAGGTGGTATGAAGTAAGGAATAAGTACAAAGATCCTTTTCATTTTCCCTACTTACTGCTGCCCACTGCATATTGTTTACTATCTAAGGGCTTATCTCTTTTTCCTACAGCACCAACAGGGCAATTTGCAAAGCAGATGCCACATCGTATACATGTATCAGTGTTAATAGTGCAGATTGTATCTCCTTTTTTCTTTTTCTCTTTACCCTTTGTTGGTGCCTTGTCTGATTTCTTACCTTCACTATCCTTTGGTTCACGTTTCTGCCCGGTAATAGCATTCGCCGGGCAATTTCTTAAACAGAGTAAACATCCTGTACACTGAGCCTCATCTATGTAGTATTCAATCAAGGCCTTGCAAACCTTAGCAGGACATCGTTTATCAACAATATGGGCCATATACTCATCCCTAAAATAGGTAATAGTAGTAAGAACAGGATTTGGGGCAGTTTGGCCCAATCCACAAAGGGAACCGTTTTTTACTATCTCTCCAAGTTCTTGCAGCGATGCCAAATCCTCAGATTCACCTTCACCGTTGGTTATTTTCTCCAATATGTTATACATCCTCTCCGTTCCTATACGGCACGGTGAACACTTCCCGCAGCTTTCTTCCCTTGTAAAATTAATAAAGTATTTGGCTATATCTACCATACATACATCTTCATCAAGGACAATCATCCCCCCTGATCCCAATATCGATCCAGCAGCCTGCAATGACTCGTATGTCACCTCTTTATCAAGGTAGCTTTCCGGAAGACATCCTCCTGAGGGTCCACCAGTCTGAACGGCCTTAAATTTCTTCTCATTCGGTATTCCACCGCCAATATCATATATTATCTGGCGGAGCTTTGTCCCCATAGGTACCTCAACAAGCCCTGAATTATTTATCTTTCCAGTAAGAGAAAAAATAACCGTACCCTTTGACTGTCCAGAGCCCATATCAGCAAACCATTTTGCCCCATTTTTGATTATAAAAGGGATATATGCCCAGGTCTTGACATTATTGATATTTGTAGGCTTCCCCCAAAGGCCTTCTGAAGCGGGATACGGAGGGCGCGGGCGTGGAGTTCCTCGTTTACCCATAATAGATTCCATCAATGCAGTTTCCTCACCACAGACGAATGCACCTGCACCTTGATTGATCTTCAGATCAAGATCAAAATCGGAACCAAATATTTTAGATCCAAGAAATCCCTTCGTCCTTGCCTGTGTAATAGCAATTTCAAGTCTATTGATAGCCAGTGGGTATTCCGCTCGGGCATAGATGAACCCTTTTGAGGCCCCCATGGCAAATGCCCCGATAATCATACCTTCTATCATACTATGGGGATTTGCCTCCAGGAGGCTCCTATCCATGAATGCCCCTGGATCACCTTCATCTGCATTGCAGATGACATATTTTTGATCCGCATTACTACGCCGTGCGAAATCCCATTTGACACCAGTAAGAAAACCGGCGCCACCACGCCCACGTAATTGAGAGGATTTAATCTCGTCAATTATTTCCTCAGGTGCCATGGCCAGAATTGCCTGTCGAGCTGCCCTGTATCCCCCAATGGAACAATATTCTTCTATATCTTCAGGGTTTATCAACCCCCAATGGGCTGTAAGGGTTTTTTTCTGTCTGTTATAGAAAGGAATGTCTATCCATTTGGGGATAGCATTTCCGGTGGTGGGATCATGATAATGGAGCCTGCTCACAGGTTTCCCATGGATAAGGTGTGAGTCGACAATCTCTTTTACATCTGCTGGCTTCAACCGGCAGTACAAAATTTCATCAGGCTCCACAATAATACTGGGTCCTATCTGACAGAAACCACGGCAACCTGTCAGTTTTACTGTTACATCTAATTGATTGGTTACAATCTCATGTTCAAATTCTCTTTGTATTTGAGGAGAGCCCGAGGATACACACCCTGTACCCTGACAGACAAGTATGGTTCGCTTATTGTTCATTTCATCTCCTAATGTTATCTTTATGTTATACTCTCCTTCCATTTGAGCCGGAAAATTATATGTCTATCACCGATACAATTTACATAGGGTGTTGGAGCATTGGATACTATTATCATAAGAAATAGCGAGAAGCACTGGATGTGAAATACCATAACTATTCAGCCTGCGTTTTGCTCTATGCTTTTTAGAACTCATCTATCCAAACCTTCATTGTTCCAAAACTCCAATTAAGACAACGCCCTATAAATTCTCTATTCTCCTTTTTCAGCAGATGGTCGTAATGTTTCATCGCTGTCTTTGGATAAATCCTCGTGTATTGCCTTTGCTGCCCTCCGACCGGCACCCATTGCAGAAATAACCGTTGCTGCACCAGTAACAATATCGCCACCCGCATAGACAAATTCCCTGTTTGTTCTTCCCCAATCATCCGTCTCTATGTATCCCCACTTGTTTATCCTCATATCAGGGGTTGTTTTTGTAATCAGTGGATTTGCTTGACCACCTATGCTCACGAGAACCTGATCACAATCAAACTCAAAGAAGGAATTTTCTATAGGAACAGGCCTTTGTCTGCCTGATTCATCTACTTCTCCAAGTTCATATCTCTGGCACTTCATTCCCGTAGCCCACCCCTCATCATTACCATAAATTTCAACAGGATTTGAAAGGAGTCTAAACTCTATCTTTTCTTCCTCAGCATGATGAACCTCTGCGGCCCTTGCCGGCATCTGTTCTCTTGCACGTCTATACACTATGGTAACCTGTTCCGCGCCCAGTCGAATAGCGGTCCGTGCGGAATCCATAGCCACATTACCACCTCCAAGAACGGCAACTTTTTCACCAATTAGCAAGGGTGTCCGGTATCTTGGAAATAGATAGGACTTCATTAAATTACTACGGGTTAAATATTCATTTGCTGAAAACACCCCATTCAAATTCATACCAGGTATGTCTAAAAAAATGGGTAGCCCAGCTCCTACCCCAATATATACTGCATCAAATCCCATGCTATGAAACAGATCATCAACCGTGTGCAGGCGACCAATCACACTGTTATAAATGATTTTAACGCCTAAATTCTCTAATGCCTTTATCTCTGTCTCTACAATCTTTTTTGGCAGCCTGAATTCAGGGATGCCATATACGAGTACGCCCCCTCCGCGATGAAATGCCTCGTAAATGGTGACTTCATAGCCAAGCTTTATCAAATCTCCAGCCACCGTCAAACCAGAGGGACCAGAACCTATGACAGCTACTTTAAATCCGTTCTTTTTTGATATTTCAGGTGCCTCTGTAAGATGGTTCTCACGTTCATAATCAGCAACAAATCGCTCAAGGTTTCCTATAGCAACCGCCTGTTTTGTATCTTTTTTTCCTCTCACACATTTCCCTTCGCATTGAGCCTCTTGCGGGCACACTCGGCCACATACGGCAGGAAGAACATTTTTCGTTTTAATAAGTCTGGCTGCCTCGGCAAATTTTTTTTCAGCAACCAGGGCAATGAAACCCGGAATAGGGACCTCTACCGGGCAACCAGAGACACAGGGCATTGTTTTGCAGGTCAAACATCGCTGTGCTTCAGCTATCGCCTCTTCCGGTGTATAGCCGTATGGAACCTCGTCGAAATTACGATTTCTTAAGTCTGGTGGCTGTTCAGACATAGTATGCCTCTTAATTGCCATTCGATCTTTGGCTGTTACCTCCATTTGATATCCTTCTTTACAATTTTTCTCTTAATTTCTTTTCAGCCATACATTCATGGGAATAAGTCTGATACACAACTGTCTCTGGTTCTGCATATGCACTTTTGCGCTGATATAATTCTTTCCAATCAACTTTATGACCATCAAACTCCGGTCCATCAACACATGCAAATTTTGTCTCTCCTCCAACACTTACACGGCAAGCGCCACACATTCCTGTACCGTCCAGCATAATGGAATTCAGAGCAACCCTGGTTGGAATTGCATATGGACGAGTGACTTCGGAACATCTTTCAAGCATTTGGGTACATCCAATAAAAAAGGCATGATCGATCTTGATTCCTTTTTCAAGCATTTTTCCAATAACATCCTCAACCTTACCTTTTACACCTTTAGAACCGTCACTTGTTGCGTATAAAACCTGATCACTAACTGAGTGAAGTTCTTTTTCATGATAGAACATTGCACGGTAACGTGCTTCAATAATAGATATAATTTTATTTCCAGCCTCCTTGCACGCCTTTGCTATTGGATAAATCCCTCCAATTCCATAACATCCGCCTCCTAAAACTATGGTCCCATACTGTTTTATCTCTGAAGGAACGCCCAATGGTCCAGTTACCGCATATATTGAATCCCCCACCTTCATACGGGCCAACTCAAGTGTGGAGAGACCAACTTCTAAAACATAGATCGTTATTGTTCCGGTATCGATATTCCAATTTGATACGGTCAATGGTATTCTTTCACTCTGTTCATTTCCCATAACAATGACAAACTGACCTGCTTGTATGGAATTTGCAATCTCAGGCGCCATAATTACCATCTTGTGCACATTAAATATTTCTGATTTTTCTTTTATCTCATACATGAATATCTCCTGAATCTTATACGATGGAGTTAACAAATCGGCGAAAGGCTAAAGGCGGAGAGAAAGGGTGAAGCCATCTACCCTTAGCCTTTCGCCAGTGCAATTCAACGTCTTTAATATAGAGGAATTATTTTCCATTTTTTGTTTGGATCTCATAACTTAGATGCTAAAAATGGATCTCTCCTTTTAATTTTAAACGGCGTTCGATAAATACCTTGAAGTCAGGAACAAAATGAGCAATTTGAAAACCCCTATATGTTAAAGCGTCTTTTGGAACCATGGGAACAGAGGCGAGAATCCATGGATGCATCTGAATATGGTTTTGTATGCTTCGAAAATTCTTTATTTTGAAATCGGAATTGTGCAATGCATTTGCTATCTTGGTAGTAATTTCCCAATCTGGAATGGCATTTCCGGGAGGTCTGGTTGCTTTTGCAACAGGCTTTCTCCGATTATCGATACACATCTTCATGCCATTCATTTCAGTAAAAGCGGTGGCAGGAAGAATGGCACTTACCTTATTTGATGCGCTAAGGGGAGATGGATATATATCCTGAATAATGATGCTTTCAAGGCTCGTAAATTTTTTTATGATTTCATCAGTGACACTGTTTGCCTCTGCTGCATATAATACCTTGATATCTTTAAGCATCTCATCTGATTTCTCTATATTGGGGTAGATAATTTCATTATTCGTTATATAGAATATATTTGATGTTGCATAGATCCTGGCAAATTCGTGCAGGGCATAAATGGATTCGTCTGTTAGATGCCGTGAGGAAAGGACTGCCATTTCCATGGGGGTATAATGAGATAGAATACCAGATACATGATTTATCGCCTTATCCCAATCAGTGTAAAGATGCTTTCCATCTTCTCTACGGATAGCAGGATATTTCAGTCTATCAGGGCTGTTAAAGAGAGCTGGTAAACAACATCTCCCCTTGACACAGTACTCTCTTTTACTGGTAGTCATATCTCGAACAGGATGTGCTCCCATGATTTTGTTCCATTTGGTATCGATGATCAATTCACAGCCTTTCTCACACAGTATACATGTGGTCGGTATTTCTGTATCAGGATTGCCATACCATTTAGAACCTCGAACCGTTAAAGCGCCTGTTGGACAGACATCAACACAATGCATACAGAAGACACAATTGCCATCTACATGCAGCTTCCCAAAACATGTCCCCACCTTGGTATCATGACCTCTTCGTATAAATGAGATGGCGCTTGTACCAAGATTTGCCTGGCAGGCCCGAATACATCTCCCACATAGGATACATAAATTATAATCCCTATCCATAAATGGGTCCTCCCTCTCAAGAGGGAAATTCTTATACAATAATGGATATCTAATCTCTTTTAATCCCAAATATTCAACCAATTGTCTTAATTCACAGATCTCCCTATTTGGACACATGTTGCATCCTGTAACCCTGCCAGTCTTTGATGAGGGTGCATTAAATTGCTCACATGTTTCCTTTATGGGACACACTAAACAGGCAGAGGGGTGTTCAGATAGAATTAATTCTAAGATTCCCCTTCGTAATTGTTCAATCTCATCTGAATTAGTAGTAACAACCATATTGGCTGTAGCAGGTGTTGTGCAGGATGTTACATATCCACGAACACCTTTAACCTTTACAATGCAGAGCCGGCATGCTCCTGTAGATGGTAAATCAGCCCTTGCACAGAGGGTTGGGATATAGATCCCTGATCTTCTGGCAACATCAAGTATGGTCTCACCCGGAGAAAAAGATACTGTTTTTCCATTTATTATAATCGCTTCAGTTTCCTCATCTCTCTTTTCAACTAACTCCATAATAGTTTTTCACCTCTATTCTGTATTTACCATTATCCTTTCATTCCCCATCCTGGAGGGTGGGGGTGGAGGCGGTTTATGAATTATTTCCTTTTTTAAGACCTATCCAAAAGGGCGGGATCATAGGCCCTACAAGTTAAATGTTGAATAAAACAAACTTCATGAGCTCAAAACATGCTGTAAACCCGATGGGGTATCCCTTCTATTCTGTTTTATAAACCTTATCTATGGCCCTTGATAACTTTGCAGGACTCATTTGACCATATACCACATCATCGATGGTCACAACGGGTGCCAAAGCGCAGCATCCCAAGCATGCTACTCTTTCAAGACTAAACATCCCATCTTTTGTAGTCTGTCCTGGAATAATATCCAATTTAGATGTAGCTGCCTCCAGAATTACTCCTCCACCGTTCACAAAACAAGCAGTCCCAGCGCATACTCTTATATGGTGTTTCCCAGGCTTTTCAAACTTAAACTGGGCGTAGAATGAAGCTGTTCCATAGATGTCATGCTCACTCACGTGTAATTCCCTAGCAATCAAATTAATTGCCTCATATGAAAGGTATCCGGCATATGAGTGAACTGCCTGCAATATACCAATGAGGTTATTTGCATCTCGATTGTATTTATCGAGTACCGCATGGGTTACTTCCTGCAAACGCTCAGGTTCTGGAAGGAATTCCAAAGAAGGCTTAGCCTCTATCTGTCTGCGTTCATCTATTGCAGCAGAGAGGGTCTGCAGTATCTTTTCATCGATACTTGGAAGAGGTATCTGTCCGGTCTTTACAAGAGCTCCAAATTTCTCGATTATCTTACTTTCCTCAGCCTGTTTCCGCTGCATCGCTTCATTGACTGACTTGATGATTTCATCGGGCGTAAATGGTTTGGCAACATAATCCATTGCCCCTCTCTTCATAGCCTCAGTTGCCCTTTCAATGCTTGGATAGCCGCTTATCATAACAACAGTAGAGCCAGGAGAAGTTTCTTCAAGCCTTGTTATCACGTCCATTCCGTCAAGGCCTGGCATCATCCAGTCACATAGAACCACATCAAAGTAAGTATCCAGGACAAGGCTTAGTCCCTCTTCCGGACTTGTGGTAGTAACTACAGAGAACTGTTCTTCCTCAAATATTCTTTGGCACGATGATAAGACCATTGCATCATCGTCTATCACAAGCATCTTTTGAGCCATGCAGTTTGCTCCTTTTTTGTCGTTGATCATTTGTAAACAGAGTATTCGTTATAGAGACTAACCTTGGCCATGGTTGTGCGGCTCATTTACTGGAATCCAGATGGTAAAGGTACTGCCACGATCAATCTCGCTTTGAACCCTGATCGTTCCTCCATGTCGCTGGATGATGCCATAGGAAACTGACAGACCAAGCCCGGTACCCTTTCCTACCTCTTTTGTGCTGAAAAAAGGATCAAATAATTTGTCAAGGTCCTCATGTTGTATGCCACATCCAGTGTCGGCAACCGTAATTTCGACCCCCTTTTTATCGGTGTCTCTTGCTAATAGGCTGATGCCGGTTGATACGAGAATAGTGCCCCCATGTTCCATAGCATCAAATGCGTTTATAATTAGATTTATTAACACACTTTGGAACTGGCTGCGGTCCAGGGTGAGCATGGGGAGGTTCCCCCCCGGACTGAATTTTATACTCACGCCCTTTACCAGTGCCTGATTTTCCATTGCTGAAATTACGGATCGAATAAGCATGTTTATATCAGTTGACTCTCGATTAAGTTCGGTTTGTCTTGAAAAATCAAGCAAACCCTTCACAATATTCTTGACCCGTACCGTTGACTCAGCAATTTTTGTAAGATGGGACTGATTGTTGTCGCCTATGTCTTTGCTTCGCTGGAGAATGCGAATAAATGTTAATATGCCGGTCAACGGATTATTGATCTCGTGGGCAACACCTGCGGCGAGCCTTCCAATGCTGGCCTGTTTTTCAGATTGAATGAGACGATTTTCGGCCTCTGCCTTCCTATGCCTGTCGCGTTCTTCGAGAGATTCCACCATATCCTTGAAGGTATTCTGCAAAACACGCATTTCTTTATCCTTTGAGATAGGCCCAATCTCCGGCTTGAGACTCCCCTCGGAGACCTCTTGGCTTGCCTTTATCAATCGATGCACAGGGTTCATAATCTTGTTTGCCATAAAGTATCCCAGCCCTACTGCCAATGCCATACCAGCCACAATGATACTGATGAGGATAAACAGCGCCCTTTTCCGCATGTCAGCATACTTTGCCTCCAATACCCCGACATAGAGCATTCCCACTCTTTCACCAAATATATCTTGTACTGGTTCATATGCTGTTATGTACCAATCATTCACCACAAAGGCACGGTCTGTCCATATCTTGCCCTTTGTCAGGACATGTTCTTTCACCTCTTTGGATACCCGTGTCCCAATGGCCCGTTTTCCATCGGGGGTCATAACATTGGTAGATATCCGAAGGTCATTAAAAAAGATAG
>JAWOBA010000111.1:0-2872 GCA_046498285.1 Desulfatiglandales bacterium
GTGATATTTTCAAGAATCAGTTCGAAATGTTTTTTTGCCGACAGCAGCTCCCTTGTGATGGCTCGCGCGCAGATGACCACGTTCTCCGGCAACGTCATCCAGGAGGAGCACGTCATCCACGTTGACTACTACGCGCAGCAGCGTAGGTTTTTCAACCCTCGTGACGATGCCTACTGCATAATCTGGGTTAAATTATACTATGCTTCCTTACTCTCAAATATCTCGGCAATCAGTGCAAATAAATGTCATGACCAACGCTCATTCCATGAGGCCTTTGAAAAACCCGGCGATTTTCATCATCCCCAAAAAGACGATGGACTTTTTTGAAGTGACTGGTGGCTTCCGGCTCGACTCCGTCCTGGAGGGGACTCCGCCCCGGAAGGGAGAGCCTCCCGCTCGGAGAGGGCAAAACTCCCCCAAGGATACGTTGCTGAAAAGACCAACCCGAGAGCCTCGGCCTCCGGCCCGACTCCGTCCTGGAGGGGACTCCGCCCCGGAAGGGAGGGCCTACGCCCCGGAGGGAACTGAAAAAAAGCCCATCGTCTTTCGATCAAGAGGGGTTATGCAAAGGTTTATCCATATCTATTTACATTTATGATAAATAAGACTATGCTTTCCTGGGTAGAATCGAAATATAATAAAGGTGAGGACAAATATGATCAAGATATCTTGTTTGGGTGCTGCCGGATCTGTAACTGGATCCAATTATCTTATTGAAAATTCTCAGGGCAAAAAGCTTCTCGTTGACTGTGGTCTTTTTCAAGGTGGAAAACAGATAGAATTGCGCAACTGGCAAAACTGGAGTTTTGATCCCACACGCATCAATACATTGTTTCTGACCCATGCTCATATTGACCACAGTGGAAGAATACCCAAGCTGGTAAAGGATGGTTTTCGAGGAAAAATTATTACCTCTCCACCCACAGCCGAGCTTTGCCAGATTATGCTCCTTGATTCAGCGCATGTTCAGGAAATGGATGCCGAATGGCAGACGAGAAAAAATAAAAGAAAGGACAAAAAGGAAATACTACCCCTTTACACAACAAAGGATGCCGAAGAAAGCTTACTATACTTTTCTCCAATAGAAAGAGATCAAATAATAACCGTTGAACCGGGAATAAAGGCACGCCTCAGGAATGCGGGGCATATACTTGGTTCATCTATTGTGGAGTTGTGGATAGAGGAGGCAAATGAAGAGGTAAAAATTGTTTTTTCAGGGGATTTAGGAAAACAAAATCAACTCATTGTTCAAGATCCCTATGAGATTTTTACAGCAGACTATCTATTTATTGAATCCACTTACGGTAACCGTTTGCATCGCCCTTTTGAGGATAGCAAAAACGAATTGTTAGCGGCTATCCAATATGCCTTATCACATGAAGAAAAGGTTATCATACCAGCCTTTGCCCTGGAAAGAAGCCAGGAGATACTCTATCTTCTGGGTGAGTTTTATCGGGATAAAATCCTTCCAAATATTCCTATCTATCTGGATAGCCCTCTAGCGATCAAGGCCACACACATCTTTCGTAAAAACAAAAAATATTATGATAAGGAAGCCAGGGTCATTGTGGATCAAGGCTTTGATCCCTTTGATATGCCAAATCTGCATTTCACCCCCACGACTGAAGAGTCTATTGCTATTAACAAGAAACCTGGTTCTGCCATTATCATCGCTGCGAGCGGGATGTGCACCGCAGGTCGAATCAAACATCACCTCAAGCATAACCTCTGGCGTTCAGGAGCAAGTATTATTATTGTAGGGTTCCAGGCCCAGGGAACCACTGGAAGAAAGATCGTAGATGGAGAGAAAAAGGTGAAAATTTTTAGAGAGGATGTTGCAGTAAAGGCAAAGGTTTTCACCATTGGTGGATTTTCTGCCCATGCAGATCAGAAAGACTTGCTGGAATGGGTAAGCCACTTCACTGAACCCCGTCCAAAGGTTTTTGTGGTCCATGGAGAGACTACAGCCAGTGAAGCACTGGCTACCATGATCCGTGAAAAATTTAGGATGGATGCTTATATTCCCAAATGGAAAGAACGTTTGTCACTTAAAACCAGAGAGGTAGTCCGAGAAGAAGGACCTGCTGAGGTAACACCCATAGAGATAAGCCAAACCATGCTGAACAAGGTAATTGACCTGGAACGTGAAATAGAACGATTGAAAAAGCGCCTTGCGGAAAAAGATGATAAAACTGTAGTCACGGATGAGGATATGAGTAAGCTTGAATATATTCAGAAAGAGCTTCGAGGGATCCTTGCCCAATAAAGGTATAAAACGAGACCTTTGCATAACCCCTCTTGATCTAAAGACGATGGACTTTTTTTCAGTTCCGAGGTTCCCGGGTTGGTCTTTTCAGCACCCTTCTCTCCGAGCGGGAGGCTCTCCCTTCCGGGGCGGAGTCCCCTCCAGGACGGAGTCGAGCCGGAAGCCACCAGTCACTTCAAAAAAGTCCATCGTCTTTTTGGGGATGGTGAAAATCGCCGGGTTTTTCAAAGCACTCAAAACGGTAAGTCTTCGCTGCATGACTACATTGTCCGTCAAAATTCTTGGATCTGAAAGCCCAACAAAATCAACTCTCATTAATAAACAATGAGTTATCCAGATGCCCCATGCTGTTAAAACTGCTCGTCAGGAGATGATCGTCCTTTTAAGTGAAAATGATATAACTGCCAGGGAACTCTCCCAGGCTTTAGGAATTCGAGAGAAAGAAGTGTATCAGCATCTTCCTCATATAGCCCGTTCCTTAGCAGCTCAAAGAAAAAAGTTGATTATCCTCCCTATCTCCTGTCTTTCATGTGGATATGTGTTTAAAGACAGAAGACGCTTCACTCGACCGAGTCGATGTCCGCGCTGTAAAAGTACGCACCTTCA
>JAWOBA010000163.1:0-15302 GCA_046498285.1 Desulfatiglandales bacterium
ACTTCCGGACAACAGACGTGACCGGTGTCGTCACTCTACCAGAGGGTGTAGAGATGGTTATGCCTGGTGATAATGTCTCTTTGGAGGTAAATTTGATAAACTCGATAGCTATGGAAAAGGAACTCCGCTTTGCTATTCGGGAAGGCGGTAAGACAGTTGGTGCTGGAGTAATAAGCGATATAGTGGAGTAAAGTTGTCCATGAGGGATATTATTACATTGGCTTGCTCAGTGTGTAAGCAACGAAATTATACTACAACGAAGAATAAACGAAGAACTCCAGATAAATTACAGTTCAAAAAGTACTGCCCATTTTGCCGTACGCATACCCTTCATAAGGAAACAAAATAGCATGGTCATTTGGGTTTTATGCGTTATGTAGGTTTATTGAGTTCAAGGTAAGCCTATTAACACTGTAAATGTGGTGAACCATGCTCACGTAATAAACATAAGCAATTTAGGCCAGTAGCTCTAACGGTCAGAGCACCGGACTCCAAATCCGGGTGTTGGGGGTTCGAATCCCTCCTGGCCTGCCAGTTTGAGAGTTTTTGCCGTTACATGATTGTTCATGGTGAGGCAACCTTGGTTTTCTAAAGAATAGGATATGGATTATGACGAGAAAGAAGGCAAATAAAAAAAAAAGAACACGGAAAAAGCCAAATGTGATGCCGGATGCCGAGCTTTCTAAACAGAAAAAACCAGGAGGAGAAGTTATCCCAGAAAAAGAACCTCTTCCGCCAAGACCATTAACAAAGGATATTTCCAAGAAGGCAACTAATAGTACATTTGCACTCAAAAGATATTTTCAAATCGTTCGGCAGTTTTTAGCTGATGCCAAAGTCGAACTTAAAAAAGTGACTTGGCCTACAAGAAAGGAACTTATAACCACTACGGCAGTGGTTATTGTATTAGTTATCTTAATTGCCTTTTTTTTAGGTATTGTAGATTTAGGTTTAGTGAAGATTATTAAGACTATAATTAAATAAATATTGGCAAACCCTGCTGGATGATTTGCAATGGGTGTAAGGCTTATTGGTATCTTTCCTTACTATAAATGCCGAGACTTTCTATCTAACAGGGTAAAACTCGGGTGTGGGTGTGGAGTTACACTGGTATATTGTCCATACATATTCTGGATTCGAAAGTAGGGTGAAGGCAACCTTACAAGAAAAAATCAAGTCCTTAGGAAAAGAGGAGCTTTTTGGCCAGATAATAGTGCCCACTGAGCAGGTGGTAGAATTAGTTAAAGGAAGAAAAAAAATCTCTTCTCGAAAATTCTATCCTGGTTACATTATGGTTCAAATGGTATTGACTGATGAAACATGGCATATAGTCCAGGATACTGATAAAGTGACAGGCTTTTTAGGCGGAAAATTAAAACCTGTCCCTATTTCTGAAGAGGAGGCAAAAAGAATTCTTACGAGAATGGATGATGGGCAGGAAAGGCCGAAACCAAAGTTTCTTTTTGAAGAAGGCGACGAAGTTAGAGTGGTTGATGGTCCATTTACGAATTTCAATGGAATGGTGGAGGAAGTAAAGCCGGATAAGGCTAAGTTAAAAGTTATGATAAGTATTTTTGGGCGTTCAACGCCGGTTGAGCTTGATTTTGTTCAGGTTATAAAAATATAGAGGGAAACATATATGGCAAAGAAAGTTATTGCAACGATCAAATTGCAGGTAAGGGCTGGGCAAGCTAATCCTTCGCCACCAGTAGGGCCTGCATTAGGGCAACACGGTGTTAACATAATGGATTTTTGTAAAACTTTTAACGAAAGAACCCAAAAGCAGGAGGGTGTTATTATTCCTGTCGTTATAACGGTTTATGCAGATAAATCTTTTTCGTTTATAACAAAAACTCCACCTGCTTCCGTCCTTCTAAAGCAGGCAGTAAATATAGCAAAAGGCTCTTCTGATCCAAAGAAAGAAAAAGTGGGAACTGCAACGAAAAATCAGATAGAGGAGATAGCTAAATTAAAATTTGATGATCTGAGCGCTGTTGATTTACCGGGGGCTTTGAAGATTATTGAGGGTACGGCCCGAAGTATGGGAATCACAATTGAGAATGAAAAAAAGTAATTACATATAGGAAGATAACATGCCAAACAGAGGTAAGAAGTATATCGAGGCCAATCAAAAAGTAGATAGGTTAAAGAAATATGCCTTTAAAGAGGCTGTTGAATTAGCAATAGACAGTTCATATGTGAAGTTTGATGCATCGTTAGATGTCTCTGTACGATTGGGTGTTGATCCGCGTCATGCCGATCAAATGGTTAGAGGTGCAGTTTCTCTTCCTCATGGTATTGGTAAGCCGGTAAGGGTGATCGTTTTTGCAAAAGGAGAAAAGGAAAAAGAAGCAACAGAAGCCGGTGCTGATCTGGTTGGTGCTGAGGATCTCTCGGAAAAGATCCAAAATGGTTGGCTTGAATTCGACAAGGCAGTTGCTACTCCTGATATGATGGGTATTGTAGGTAAATTAGGTCGTATTTTAGGCCCTCGGGGTATGATGCCCAATGCAAAACTTGGTACAGTAACATTTGACGTAGCAAAGGCCGTCACAGAATTAAAGGCGGGGAAGATTGATTTTAAGGTGGATAAAACAGGCATAATACATGCTTCGATAGGGAGGGTATCTTTCGGTGCGGATAAGCTCCTGAAAAATGCTGCCTTTTTTCTTGATACTATTTTTCGGCTAAAACCACCATCAAGCAAGGGCACCTACATAAAAAGTCTAACTATATCAAACAGTATGGGTCCAGGTATTAAAATAGATACTACCAACATCCGAGATTTTGTTAGATAAACGCAAATGAGGAAATTCAATGTAATGTCCCCAGAATTTTTGGCTCCTATGATAAATACAATCTCTAAGGGGGAGGTGATCTAATCTTTGGATAGAGAGGAAAAGAAAAAAATTGTAACCGACTTACGTGGTAGGCTTCAAAAGGCCTGTGGAGTGTTTCTGGTTGACTATCAGGGTTTGAACGTAGATCAGCTTACACAATTGAGACACCAGTTAAGAGAAGAAGATATCGACTTTAAAGTTGTAAAAAATAGGCTGTTGTTGATTGCATCTAGAGATACAGAGGCAGATATTTTAAACAATTATTTTGTTGGCCCTTGCGCTTTAGCCATAACTTATAGTGATGTAGTTACCCCTGCCAAGGTTTTGACAAAATTTATGCAAGACTATAAGGCATTAGGAATAAAGGGTGGTCAGATAAACGGTAGATTTGTCGAATTTTCCGGCATTAAACGATTAGCCCAACTTCCTTCGAGAGAGGTGCTTCTTTCACAGTTTCTTTCTACTCTTTCTGGTGTACAGACTTCTTTTGTTCGACTATTATCTGAGGTGCCTCGAAGACTAGTCACCGTTTTAGAAGCCCTCAAAGGACAAAAGGTATGAATCAGTAAGTATAAGACCCAATCCGGAGGGACATGCTCGCAGGACGCAGACCTTAAGAAGACAATATATCCAGATCAGCCTCATAGGCCTATAGAGTAAGTCTGACTAAGGTAACCGAAAATTATACGTGATCTCGTGTTAGTGGAATTATTTGTTATTCTCACATTTGTGGGAATGGAAAAATGAAAAAAGGATTTTACATCAAGCATATAAGGTTTTAACTTTGGGCACTGTTACCCCAACCATAGAAAGTAACCGCTTTTGTCCTGACCTTTTATTGTTGTAAGGACAACAGGGATGTAGTGCCACTAAGCCCAGACATTTGTGAATAGAATCTGCAAAACTAAGTGGCGCCACGATAGTTACCCGTTTCCTTTGTGGCTGGCTTGCCTGTGGGCTTCACCTGCCAGATTTGCTTTCCCCAATACAACCCGGGCGGGCGGTCTTAGGGCGAGTTAAACCTCGGGAACTTTAAACTTTAATAAGGAGGAGATTAAGGAAATATGGCTACCAAGATAAGCAAACAGGATGTAATTGAATTTATCTCCAATATGACTGTTTTAGAGCTGTCTGAATTAGTAGAGGAGTTGGAGAAAAAATTTGGTGTTTCGGCTGCTGCTCCAGTAGCGGTCTCAGCTCCTAGTGCGTCAGAGAAAGATGAAAAGGCAGAGGAGCCGGAAAAAACAGAGTTTGCCGTTGTATTAACAGGAGTGGGAGATAAAAAGATTCAGGTAATTAAGGTTGTTCGGTCTATAACAAATTTAGGATTAAAAGAAGCAAAAGAGCTGGTTGATGGAGCTCCTAATAAAGTAAAAGAGGGCGTTTCAAAGGAAGATGCTGACAACATTAAGAAACAGCTCGAGGAAGTGGGAGCTGTAGTAGATATCCAATAGACAGTAACGATAACATTTTTTTGTTATGGCCATTTTATTTATTGTTATCCAGGTATAAATCACTGTTATCCCTGTTAGAAAGAGGGCCTATTTATCGTCAGTTGGGTAAATCAACAGGGTTGATTTGGTTTTAAGGTCTGGTTAAATGTCCTAAAAGGACTTATAAGGAGATCGTAGTGTGAGCAAGAATGATAGTTTAAATTATTATCCACGGAAGAACTTTGGGAGAATAAAAACTATTCTTGATATACCCGATCTTATAGATGTGCAAAGAGATTCCTATGAAAGATTTCTGCAAACAAATATTCCACCTGAAAAGCGCAGAGATATTGGGCTTCAAGGGGCATTCAAAAGTGTATTTCCAATTCAAGATTTAAATAAAACATGTTCCTTAGAATTTGTGAGATATTTTTTTGAAGAGGTAAAATATAATGAAGAAGAATGTCTCAAAAAGGGGATAACCTATGAAGCGCCGACCAAGATAGTTGTTCAACTGTTGGTATTCGATTTTGATGAAATTACGGGCAGCAAAAATATTCGGGATATTAAAGAACAGGAGATATATTTCGGCACCTTACCTATGATGACCGAGAGAGGGACTTTTATTATTAATGGTGTAGAACGGGTGGTGGTTAGCCAGCTTCACCGATCACCGGGTGCCTTTTTTGATAATGATAAGGGGAAAACACATCCAAGTGGGAAACCTCTGTACTCTGCCAGAATTATTCCCCTGCGGGGTTCATGGATTGACTTTGAATTTGATGCCAAGGGCATCCTCTTTGTGAGAATTGATAGGAGGAGAAAATTTCCGGCGACCATTCTTCTTAAGGCCTTTGGCTATAGTGAAGAAGAAATCTTACGGAATTTTTATAAGATCGAGAAAATTTTAGTTGATAAAGATTCCTTTAAGTGTGTTCTAGATCTCGATCATCTTCAAGGACAGAAGATAACTGAAGATATCATTGACCAAAGAACTGGAGAAATCATAGGGAAACAAGGTGATAAGTTTAGCAAGAAATTGTACAAGAAGCTTATTGATCTTGACTTAAAACAAGTACCGGTGAGTGCAAATTATCTTCAGGGAAGGGTTGCTGCGCATGATATAATTGATCCCCAGACAGGGGAGATTTTAGTAAGAACAAACCAAGCCTTTGAAAAAGAGCATTTAGAGGCTATCCAGGGTAAGGACATTACAGAGATAGCGTTATTGGTTTTAGATTCAGTTGCGGTCAGTACATCCATCAGAGATTCGATGCTTTTAGACAAGGTCGTTACTACTGATGATGCTATTTTGGATATTTACCGAAAGTTACGACCGACGAGCCCACCAACACAGGAAATGGCAAATGCCTATTTCACTAACCTCTTTTTTAATGCTTCTACATATGATCTTTCTGAGGTAGGTCGGTTAAAAATAAATTATAGGCTCAATCAAGATGTTCCTCTTGATGTATGCACCCTCAGAAAAGAGGATGTAATGGAGACAGTCAAGGAACTGGTAAACTTGAATGTTAAAGAGGGAACAGTCGATGATATAGATCATCTCGGAAATCGCAGAGTGAGGTCAGTAGGGGAGTTATTGGAAGAAGGGTACAGGGTTGGATTAATCAGGATGCAAAGGGCAATAAAGGAGAGAATGAGTCTGCAAGATGTTGATGCATTGATGCCTCGTGATTTGATTAATTCTAAACCTGTTTCAGCTGTGATCAATGAATTTTTTGGATCGAGTCAATTGTCCCAATTTATGGACCAAACTAATCCCCTGTCAGAGATAACCCATAAACGGCGCTTGAGCGCACTTGGCCCCGGAGGATTAACCAGGGAAAGAGCTGGTTTTGAAGTGAGAGATGTCCATCCAAGCCATTATGGTCGAATATGTCCTATTGAAACACCTGAAGGACCAAATATTGGTTTGATTGTTTCTTTAAGCACTTTCTCGCGCGTAAACGATTTTGGTTTTATAGAAACACCTTACCGGACAGTTGAAGATGGTGTTGTTTTGGCTGATATAAAGTATTTATCAGCCATGGATGAAAAGGATGATCCCATTGCTCAGGCCAATGAGCCACTTGATTCTAATAATCGATTTGTGAGAGATATCGTAGCTGCCAGAAAAAGTGGTGAAGCATGTTTAGTCTCTGCTCGAGAAATTAAATATATGGATGTTTCTCCAAACCAGTTGGTAAGCATTGCTGCATCATTGATTCCATTTTTGGAACATGATGATGCTAATAGGGCTTTGATGGGCTCCAATATGCAGAGACAGGCTGTGCCCCTTTTGCAAGCTAAGTCTCCGCTTATTGGAACAGGAATTGAAACAGTTATTGGAAGGCACTCAGGTGTAGCTAGTATAGCAAGAAAAGATGGGACTGTTGAGAGTGTTGACGCTTCCCGTATAGTTATTCGATCAAGTGAAGAGGAGGATGGCATCGAGATTTATAAGCTGTTGAAATTTCGGCGCTCGAACCAGAGTACCTGTTACAATCAGAAGCCGGTTGTAAAACAAGGAGATAGCGTTAGAAAGGGGCAAATTATTGCAGATGGCCCTGCCATGGAGAGAGGTGAGCTTGCTTTAGGCAGGAATATCATGGTAGCATTTCTTTCCTGGGGTGGGTATAATTTTGAGGATGCAATATTGGTAAGTGAACGGCTGGTAAGAGAAGATGTTTTTACCTCTATTCATATAGAAGAGTTTTCCGTTTTGGCGAGAGATACGAAACTTGGACCGGAGGAAATTACTCGTGATATACCTAATGCAGGAGAGGAAGCCCTGAGGGAACTTGATGAAAGCGGTATTATACGGCTGGGTGCTGAAGTAAGACCTGGTGATGTTTTAGTTGGCAAGATTACCCCCAAGGGAGAAACTCAATTATCACCGGAAGAGAAGCTCCTCCGGGCTATTTTTGGTGAAAAGGCGGGTGATGTAAAAGATAGTTCGCTCCGGATTCCACCCGGTATAGAAGGGATAGTAATTGATGCGAAAATTTTTTCTCGTAAAGGCGTAGAGAAAGATCAAAGGACAAAAGACATTCAAGCTGAAGAGATTAGTCAGTTATCAAAGGATAAAGAGGATGAATTTGAAGTTATAGAGGGCAATGCTCGGGAAAAATTGGCTTTTTTGTTGGAGGGAAAACATCTTGAGTCAGATTTAAGGCATAAAGAAACAGGTGAAATTTTATTACCAAGAGGTCAGATTATTGATCATGAATGTTTGAAGAATATTCCTATAGATTATTGGCAGGGAGCCAATATCAAGGCCGAGATGGAAATACTGGAGAAGATGGAAGCAATAGTAGCCCTGTATCAACAGCAGATAGAAAAATTGGATGATCTTTTTCAGGAAAGGGTAAGACGGTTAGATGTTGGTGATGAATTGCCGCCCGGGGTAATTAAAATGGTGAAGGTATTTGTGGCTGTCAAGCGAAAACTATCTGTTGGCGATAAGATGGCCGGCCGCCATGGAAACAAGGGTGTGATTTCGATAATACTTCCTGTAGAGGATATGCCTTATTTTGCCGATGGTACCCCGGTAGATATAGTTTTGAATCCGCTTGGTGTCCCTTCCAGGATGAATGTGGGACAAATTTTAGAGGCCCATCTTGGTTGGTCTGCCCATGAACTTGGACAGCAAATAGCAATACTGAACAGAAATAAAAATAAAACTTTATTACGAGATAAATTAAGGGAAATCTATTCAAAGGAATATGATCAAATATTTGCCGGCTTGTCAGATGAAGAGATTGCGAATGAAGCAAATTATATTCAGAATGGTATACATATGTCTACACCTGTTTTTGATGGTGCACAAGAAGAAGAAATAATTGATTATTTAAGGGAGGCAAGGTTACCTGATAGCGGACAAGTGGTTTTGTATGATGGCAGAACCGGGGAACCTTTTGATCAGCATGTAACAGTAGGTATGATGTATATGATGAAGCTTCATCACCTGGTAGACGATAAAATCCATGCTCGCTCCATCGGACCCTATTCTTTGGTGACTCAACAGCCTCTTGGTGGTAAGGCCCAGTTTGGAGGTCAACGCTTGGGCGAAATGGAGGTCTGGGCGATGGAATCTTATGGAGCGGCGTATTCTTTACAAGAATTTTTGACGGTCAAATCGGACGATGTCGCTGGAAGAACGCGGATGTATGAAAAGATTGTAAAGGGAAACAATCTTTTAGAAGCAGGACTACCAGAATCCTTCAATGTTTTGGTAAAAGAGTTGCAGAGTCTCGGTTTGGAAGTAGACTTGAACGAAGATGGAGAGTCTCTTTGAAAATATCAAATCGAAAGCATAAAATACTGTATTATACATTTTTTAAGGATTAAAGTGGATTGGTCTGAAAAATATGGTACATAGGCCACACAAATGGGTTACAGGGTCGGGTTTGTATATGGCCGAAAGGTGAATCGAAAAGCTGATCTGCACCATAAGCCAGCTATTGGTACTAATCCGATTTGATCTATTTTACCGTCTCCCCTGATGACCAATCCGAAATGTGGCCATGGAGGCGGCTCATGAATTATTTCAGTTTGCAGACTCTGTCCGCAAGGGTGGGGTTATGGACTTGTTATTTTTAACTTGAGAAAAGGAGGAAGCCTTGGAAGATTTGTATGGTTTTTTTACAAAACCAAAAGACCCCTTAAGTTTTAATTCTTTGCAGATCTCTATTGCTTCACCTGAGAAGATACGAGAATGGTCTTATGGTGAGGTTAAAAAGCCTGAAACCATTAACTATCGAACCTTTAAACCTGAAAGAGATGGTTTATTTTGTGCAAAGATATTTGGTCCGGTAAAGGATTATGAGTGTCTTTGTGGAAAATATAAAAGGATGAAACACAGGGGAGTAGTGTGCGAGAAATGTGGCGTTGAGGTTACACACTCAAAGGTACGAAGACAGAGAATGGGTCATATTGAATTAGCAACGCCTGTGGCGCATATTTGGTTTTTAAAATGTATCCCCTCTAAAATCGGCCTGCTTTTAGATATGACTCTAAAGGCCTTGGAAAAGGTGCTTTATTTTGAGAATTTTGTGGTTATCGATCCAAAAGATACCCCCCTCACCAAGCATGGCTTGTTGACAGAAGAACAGTATCTGAAGGCCAAAGAAGATTATAGAGATGGATTTATAGCTGGAATGGGAGCTGAAGCTATTCAGACTATTCTCAAAGAAATAGATTTAGAAATGCTTTCCTCTAACTTAAAGGATGAATTACTGGCCACAAAATCGGATGCCAAAAGGAAAAAACTTTCAAAGCGTCTTCGAATAGTCGATGCCTTTAGAGCATCCAAGAATAAACCAGAGTGGATGATAATGGATGTTATACCTATTTTGCCTCCGGATCTGAGACCTTTAGTTCCTTTAGATGGAGGAAGGTTTGCTACCTCTGACCTCAATGATCTTTACCGCAGGGTTATAAACAGGAATAATAGACTGAAACGCCTGTTAGAGTTAAATGCACCTGATATTATCATTAGAAATGAAAAGAGGATGTTGCAGGAGGCCGTGGATGTTTTATTTGATAACGGAAGGCGAGGCAAGGTAATAACCGGTGCAAATAAACGGCCATTAAAATCCCTCAGTGATATGCTTAAGGGTAAACAGGGGAGATTTCGTCAAAATTTACTCGGAAAAAGAGTGGATTATTCAGGGAGATCTGTGATTGTAGTTGGTCCTGATTTAAGACTGCATCAGTGTGGAATTCCAAAACAGATGGCTTTAGAACTTTTTAAACCTTTTATTTATGACAAGCTTGAGCAAAAAGGTTTGGCAACCACCCTGAAGAAATCCAAAAAGTTGGTTGAAAATGAAACACAGGAAGTGTGGGATTCCTTAGATGAGGTTGTTAAGGAACACTGTGTTTTGCTTAATAGGGCACCTACTCTTCATAGGCTCGGGATGCAGGCATTTGAACCTGTTCTTATTGAAGGGAAGGCTATTCAACTTCATCCACTCGTTTGTACTGCTTTTAATGCCGATTTTGATGGTGATCAAATGGCTGTCCATGTGCCGCTTTCTATTGAAGCCCAGATAGAAGCAAGGGTGTTGATGTTATCTACGAACAATATCCTTTCACCGGCCAATGGTGATCCTATCATTGTTCCAACCCAAGATATTGTATTAGGCATCTATTATATGACTAAAGAAAGGCCATTTTGCAAAGGTGAACATATGATTTTTACTCATATGGAAGAGGTGAGAATGGCCTATGACGCTGGTGAGCTAGCTTTACATGCCTCCATAGAGGTTAGAATGAATGGTCAGAAGGTCAGGACAACAACAGGGAGGATACTCCTTTATGAGATTTTTCCCAAGGAGTTACCCTTTGCATTAGTCAATAGAATAATAAATAAGAAGGAACTGAAGGATATTGTTAATGAGACTTATCGTTCTTTGGGTACTAAGGCAACCGTTATTTTAGCAGACAGGCTTAAAGATATTGGATACAAGTATGCTACTATGTCTGGGATTTCTATCTCTAGTAAGGATATGGTTACTCCGAGGAAGAAATATGAAATTATAGAAGAGGCCGAAAATGAGGTAAACAAGATTGAAAGCCAATATAGTGATGGTTTAATTACTCAAGGTGAAAAATACAATAAGGTAGTTGATATTTGGACAAAGGCTACAGAATCGATTTCCTCTGAAATGATGGATGAAATGGCTGTGGAGGAATTGGATGCACCTGATGGAACCAAAAAAAAGAGCGATAGTTTTAATCCAATATATATGATGTCTGACTCAGGTGCGAGAGGAAGCAAGGATCAGATGAGGCAGCTGGCAGGTATCAGGGGCTTAATGGCAAAACCATCAGGAGAGATTATAGAGACTCCTATTACTGCAAATTTCCGTGAGGGTTTGACAGTTTTGGAGTATTTTATCTCTACCCATGGTGCCAGAAAAGGATTAGCAGATACAGCACTGAAGACAGCTAATTCAGGATATCTGACTCGAAGATTGGTAGATGTGTCTCAGGATGCATGCATTACAGAAGAGGATTGCGGTACTACAGATGGTATTTGGGCAGAGTCGTTAATTGAGGGAGGAGAAGTGATCCAGTCTGTATCAGAGAGAATCCTGGGTAGAGTCGCTGCTGAAGATATCACAGATCCAATAACCGGAGAATTGCTCCTTAAGTACAATGAAGAAATTGATGAATCGGCAGCTAAAAGGATTGAGAAGTCCTGGATTGAAAAGGTAAAGATTAGATCAGTATTGACATGCAGGGCAATGAGAGGGGTGTGCAAAAAATGTTACGGCAGAAACTTAGCCCATGGGAGAGAAATTGATATAGGTGAGCCGATAGGCATTGTTGCCGCTCAGTCTATTGGCGAGCCAGGTACGCAGCTCACCATGAGAACATTTCATATTGGAGGAACAGCAAGCAGAAAGGTAGAGCAATCCACAATTCAGGCCAGAAATAGTGGAACGATTACATTTTATAATCTCAAGACAGTGACGAATGCCAAGGGTGACCATGTGGTAATGAATAGAAATGGGGATATCGGCGTATTGGATGTTAATGGAAAAGAGTTGGAACGATACCCAGTTATATATGGAGCTATAATTAAGGCTCATGACGGAAAAGAGATACATCCTGGTGAGCTTTTGGTAGAATGGGATCCCTTTACTATACCGATTTTAACAGAGGTTTCCGGCAGGATAAAGTTTGGCGATATTTATCAAGGGAGAACCATGCAGGAAAGACTCGATCCAGTAACTGGTAAATCAAGTAAAGTTATTGTTGCATCAGGTGACCCTGACGTTAGGCCGAGGATTTCCATAAAAGGTTCTTACGGAAAGACAATCCAGCTTTCAAGTGATTCATCGGGAGCAGTTGCCAGATATTTCCTTCCTACAGGTGCTATTATTATCATATCCGAGGGAGATGAGGTCCATGCCGGTGATGTTTTGGCAAAGATACCGAGAGAAACTACAAAGACCAAAGATATTACAGGCGGCTTGCCAAGGGTTGCAGAATTATTTGAAGTAAGAAAACCAAAAGATCAAACCTTATTAAGTGAAATCGATGGGACGATATCGTTTGGGAAATATTTATCAGGAAAAAGGAGGGTTATTGTAACTCCTGAAATCGGTAAACCTGCTGAATATATTGTCCCTAGAGGTAGACATGTAAGCGTTTTTGATGGGGATTATGTGAGAGCTGGTGAAGCCCTTATGGAAGGTTCAGCTAATCCTCATGATATTTTAAGAATAAAAGGACCTAAAGAATTATCCAAATACCTTGTTGATGAAGTCCAGAAGGTCTATCGCCTCCAGGGTGTGAAGATCAATGACAAGCACATAGAAGTAGTGGTAAGACAGATGCTGAGAAGGGTCTTAGTTAAAGAAGTTGGAGATTCAGATTTTATTTTAGGAGAAGAGATAGAGAGATGGTGTTTTGAGGAAAAAAATCAGGAAATTATTGCAAAGGGAGGCAAACCAGCCATTGGAGAACCGCTTTTATTGGGAGTCACCAAGGCATCGATTAACACAGAGAGCTTTATATCAGCTGCATCTTTTCAGGAGACTACAAAGGTCTTAGCAGATGCAAGTGTGGAGAGCAGGATAGATTATCTCAGGGGTCTTAAAGAAAATGTTATTATGGGTAGACTTATACCTGCTGGAACAGGTTTAGATGTGTACAGAGGGATAGATATAGAAATTGAATAAGAATTTTGTATAAAAGTGTTGAAAAAATTTTATAGATAGAATAAAAAGCATTCACATCATCCTACAGAATACTTTTTTTGGAAAGAGAGATAGATGCCAACAATTAATCAACTCATTAGCAACGGGCGACAGAGATTAAAGAAGAAGATCAAGACACCAGCTCTAAGAGGGTGCCCACAAAAGAGGGGTGTATGCATCAGGGTTTACACATCTACTCCTAAAAAACCTAACTCGGCCTTGCGTAAGATTGCAAGGGTGCGTTTGACCAATGGAATAGAAGTTACTTCTTATATACCGGGGATTGGACATAATCTGCAAGAGCATTCTGTTGTTCTGATTAGGGGTGGCAGGGTTAAGGACTTACCAGGTATACGGTATCATATCATTCGAGGTACCTTAGATAGTTTAGGAGTCGAAGATAGAAGGAGAGGGCGATCCAAATATGGTACTAAGAAGCCTAAAGGCATTTAGTAGGGTTTATTGGGTTTTTATATACCAGACACAGGAAACCCAACAAACGTAAAGAATGATACGCGGAGGCGATTGAATGTCACGAAAAGCAATAATTGCAAAAAGAAAAATCTTGGCCGACCCTAAATATAAAAGTGAATTAGTTGCTAAATTTATTAATAGAATTATGCAGCGAGGAAAAAAGAACTTGGCCCAATGTATTGTCTATGATGCCTTTGATATTATACATGAAAAGACCAAGGAAGATCCACTATCGCTTTTTCAGAAGGCTATTGAGAATATTAAGCCGGTAGTTGAAGTAAAATCAAGAAGAGTTGGTGGTTCTACCTATCAGGTGCCTACTGAGGTTCGATATTTACGAAGAACTACACTGAGTTTACGGTGGATATACACATATGCAAAACAAAGAGGCGAGAAAGGAATGGCGGGAAAACTAGCTGGTGAGCTTATTGATGCCTATAATGGAAGGGGAGGCGCCTTTAAGAAAAAGGAAGATACTCATAGGATGGCTGAGGCAAATAAGGCCTTTGCTCATTATCGTTGGTAAGATTATACTGATTAGTTAAATAGTTGAATGGTCAAATGGTTGAGTGATTTGTTTTTCGCCACTCTCCCATTCAACGATTTAATAAATTGACCAATAATTAAGGAGGTAAACAATAATGGCCAAAGAAAAGTTTAAGAGGACAAAGCCACATGTAAATGTCGGTACCATCGGTCATATAGATCATGGTAAAACGACATTAACAGCGGCAATTACTCTCTGTTTATCAAAGAAGGGCATGGCTGACTATGTTTCCTTTGATGAGATAGACAAGGCGCCGGAGGAAAAGGAACGAGGTATAACCATAGCTACTGCCCATGTAGAGTATGAAACCGACAACAGACATTATGCCCACGTAGATTGCCCAGGTCATGCAGACTACATCAAGAATATGGTTACAGGAGCGGCTCAGATGGATGGCGCCGTCTTGGTTGTTGGTGCAGATGATGGCCCCATGCCGCAGACCAGGGAACACATATTATTGGCTCGACAGGTCGGGGTTCCAAGCATTGTTGTCTTCTTAAACAAAACTGATATGGTTGATGACAAGGAGTTGATAGAGCTGGTTGACCTGGAACTCAGAGAGTTACTCACCAAATATGAGTTTCCGGGCGAGGAGACTCCTATAATACATGGTTCAGCCCTCAAGGCATTGGAGTGTGGTTGCGGTAAAAGGGAATGCCCTAACTGCGGCCCGATTATGGAGTTACTGGATGCCGTTGATAGCTTTATACCGGAACCGGTGAGGGATATAGAGAAACCATTTTTGATGCCTATAGAGGATGTATTTACCATATCAGGCAGAGGTACGGTGGTAACCGGCAGAGCCGAACGGGGTATCATAAAGGTTGGCGATGAGGTAGAGATTGTTGGTATCAGAGATACCAAAAAGACGGTATGCACAGGGGTTGAGATGTTCAGGAAGGTCCTTGATGAGGGCAGGGCAGGTGACAATATTGGCGTGCTTCTCAGGGGGATCAAGAGAGAAGATGTTGAAAGGGGCCAGGTTGTGGCACGGCCGGGATCTATAACCCCTCACACAAAGTTTAAGGCAGAGGCCTATATACTTACCAAAGAAGAGGGAGGGAGGCATACACCATTTTTTGTTGGGTATAGACCTCAGTTCTACTTCCGGACAACAGACGTGACCGGTGTCGTCACTCTACCAGAGGGTGTAGAGATGGTTATGCCTGGTGATAATGTCTCTTTGGAGGTAAATTTGATAAACTCGATAGCTATGGAAAAGGAACTCCGCTTTGCTATTCGGGAAGGCGGTAAGACAGTTGGTGCTGGAGTAATAAGCGATATAGTGGAGTAA